>NZ_KV809158.1:0-42601 GCF_001812455.1 Corynebacterium sp. HMSC076C10 | reverse complement strand
GGAAAAGCAGGAGGATCCGGAGTATCGCAAGCCCGTCGTTGCGCCCGCCACGCTTGAAGGCCCCGGTTTGTACCGTGCGAAGCTAACCGGCCGTGAGGCCGAAGTTGCGATGCAGTGCGCCTACCGCGATTTGATTATGCGTATTGCGTGCTACGACTTGGCTGGCACATACCCACGGGGCCCTCGCCGTCCGGGACAGCCACAAGTCCCATTCCGTCAGGTCTCGGAGGCACTCAGTGATCTGGCTGATGCGGCGTTGACGGCTGCACTCTCTGTCGCGGTGCAACAGGTCTTTCCTTCGTCGCCGGTCTCAACACGCCTGGCCGTAATCGCCATGGGCAAGTGCGGTGCGGAAGAGCTGAACTACATCTCCGATGTGGATGTCATTTTCGTCGCAGAGCCGGCGGATGCCCGAGCCACCCGTTTGGCCAGCGAATTTATCCGGATTTCTTGCCACTGCTTCTTTGAGGCCGACGCGAATCTCCGACCGGAGGGTAAGTCGGGTGCACTCGTACGCACCGTGGATTCCCACGTCGCCTACTACAAGCGGTGGGCTGAAACCTGGGAGTTCCAGGCGTTACTGAAGGCGCGGCCGATGACAGGCGATATCGAGCTGGGCCGCGAATACATCGATGCTCTAGCTCCGATGGTGTGGACCGCCTCTCAGCGGGAATCCTTCGTCGATGATGTTCAACGCATGCGCGCCCGTGTGGTCCAAAACGTCCCCGAAGAGCTTCGCTACCGAGAGCTCAAGCTCGGTCGCGGTGGTCTGCGTGATGTCGAGTTCGCGGTGCAGCTGCTGCAGCTGGTCCATGGTCGCTATGACGATAGCCTCCGCGTGCTGCCAACTGTGATGGCACTCGACGCACTTGTCGAGGCTGGCTATATCGGTCGCGAAGACGGTGCCGCGCTGATTAACGCCTACGAGTTCGTCCGTCTGCTGGAGCACCGCCTGCAGCTGCAAAAGATGCGGCGGACGCATTTGTTGCCTGCCGACGACGACACCGAAGCTCTTCAGTGGCTCGGTCGCGCCTCTGGCATCGTCGGTGAGGGCGGCACCGATGCCAGCAAACCGCTGGCCAAGCAGGTTCGACTGGCCAGCTCACAGATCCGCTCCCTGCACAACAAGCTTTTCTACCGTCCACTGCTGAACTCCGTGGTGGAGCAGGACATTGGAACCCTGCAGCTATCGGCCGATGCGGCAAAGCGCCAGCTGGCCGCGCTGGGCTATCAGTACCCGGATCGCGCCTACGAGCATCTTTCTGCGCTGGCGGCGGGCACCTCGCGCAAGTCGCGTATTCAGGCGATGCTGCTACCGACGCTGATGGAGTGGCTATCGTCGACGCCAGACCCCGACGCGGGTCTGCTCAATTATCGCAAGCTCTCTGAGAAGCTCCACGACGAAACGTGGTTCCTGCGTACGCTGCGCGATGAGGGCGTCGTCGGCCAGCGGTTGATGCGTGTGCTCGGTTCTTCGCCGTACGCGTCTGATCTGATTATGAGTGCGCCGGACGTAATTAAACGGTTCGGCGACGGCGCGTCCGGGCCGAAGCTACTGAATACCGACTCCGATGCAGTCGGGCGTGCGCTGGTCGCAGCGGCTGCTCGTCACAACAGTCCAGCTAAGGCCATTGGTGTGGCACGTGCGTTGCGCCGTGCAGAGCTCGCGCGCATTGCCTCCGCGGATCTTTTCGGGCTGATGGATGTGCAAGAGGTCTGTCACTCTCTGTCGATGGTGTGGGACAACGTACTCGAAGCTGCCCTCGCCGCCGAAATCCGTGCGTGGTCGCTGGAGCATCCTGACTCGGAGGTCCCGGGCGTTATCTCCGTAATCGGTATGGGGCGACTCGGCGGTGCTGAACTGGGTTACGGCTCCGATGCCGACGTGATGTTCATCTGTGAGCCCCGCAAGGACGCCGATGGAGCGCCGCTTGTCGACGATTCCGAGGCGGTCAAGTGGGCAACTAGGATTTGTGACTCGTTGCGTCGTCGGCTGGCAAAGCCAAGCCAGGACCCGCCATTGGAGGTCGACGTGGACCTGCGCCCAGAAGGACGCTCGGGCCCGATCGTCAGGACCCTGGATTCCTATGTGACCTACTACGAGCGCTGGAGTGAAACCTGGGAGATTCAGGCACTGCTACGGGCTACCTGGATTGCCGGCGACAAAGACCTGGGCACCCGCTTCCTTAAGGCCATCGATCCGCTGAGGTACCCACAGGGCGGAGCTGATGCCAAGATGGTCCGCGATGTCCGTCGTATGAAAGCGCGTGTTGATTCCGAGCGGCTGCCTCGCGGAGCCGATCGCCGTACCCACACCAAACTCGGTTCCGGTGCACTGACCGATATTGAATGGACTGTGCAGCTGCTAACCATGCTGCATGCCCACGAGGTGCCGGAGTTGCACAACACGTCGACGTTGGAGTGTCTGGAAGTGCTGAAAGACCGCGGAATTCTAGATGCGGAGGATACCGACGCACTTCGGGATGCCTGGCTGATGGCGACGAATGCTCGTAACGCGCTGGTGCTCACCCGTGGTAAGCGCACGGATCAGCTGCCACAGCCGGGGCGTCAGCTGACTCAGGTCGCAGGTGCGGCGGGGTGGGAAGCATCGGATTCCAACGGTTTTATTGAGCACTATTTGCGTCTGACTCGTCACTCCAGCCGTGTCGTCAATCGTGTGTTTTGGGGTGAGGAGAACCCCGACCACGAGTAGACCGGGCAGAGGTCTGCCGAACCTCGCTGCGAGGCTCATTATGTGGCAGTGGGGTGCAGCCTTTGTCTTAGCACGGCGACCGGGCATAATGGTGGGCTATGGAACGCAACGTCGATTACTCGGTACGCCCTAGGTATGAGGATTTCATTCTCAACCTCGATGGCACTGACCTGCGTTTTTTATTGAGCCGCACGTGCCCAGCAGCTGACACCTCAGCTGCTGGGCAAGAGGCGGTGGAATTGCTGATGTCACAGGATTCAGCGCATACAGCGCTGTCTTTTTGTGATCCCGATGTTCTCGATGTGGCTCACTTAGTTCATGTCCTGGAGGATTCCGCATCGCTGGATACCCTCACGGAAGTGGCTTATTGGGCATCGGATGCGGACGTGATGGCGCACGATACGCCGAAGGGTGTGGACCGCAAGCGTCGTCGCGTCGGCAAGCAGCAGCTTGAGCATGTGCTACGCCGTGGCCAGCGTCAGGGGCTCGTGTGGGAGGAGCCGGCGGGCGTGTGGCATGTGCCGCCGCATATTTCGGAGGTGTTCCCGGCGGAACCGAGCCTTAGCTTCCGCGTCGCCGACTTAGTGGCGAATATGCCAGCGGATGTGCTGAGTCGCCGAATGGAGCGCATGGGGCTGGAGCCGGATAACGCGCCGGGAGAGGGCGCACCGCGAGCTCTGAACGCCAGCGATTTAACGGTGCGAAATTTGCAGGCTCGCCAGGTGGAGCACATTGCAGGCTTCCTCTGCGATCCGGTGAAGGTGCGGGCTCTGGTGATGACAGCTCCGGTGGATATTCGCAATGAGCTGCGCTGGATGGCAACCGACGAGAAGTACTTGCCCTCCTATATGTGGTCTGAACTACGTGCCGACGCGGTGCGCTGGGCCGAAGAGCGTCTGCTGCTGACTGTGCTAGAAGAACCGGCGATACCGACATTTGAGCAAGAATCGGAAGCACGCAACGAATCGACAGTGGTTGCCCGCCTGGTGGGCGCAGTCGCGTTGGCGCTCAAGGGCGACATGTGGTCGATTCGTAAGCCGCATCCGACGGAGTCTTTCCCGGCAACGCTGGAGTCAAAGGAATTGACCGAAGCTTCGGTGGCTGCGGTGGCGTTTGCTTCGGCGTTTATGGATGCTGCGGGCAGCGGCGACGGGCGCCTGAAGGACCCGTTGCACATGTATGAGGAATCGAGCCTGCTGTGGATTCAGGACTTCGCAGCGTCAATAGGGGCGAGTGCTTTCGCGGCGCCCTGGATTGTGGAGATGCTGGTCAACGCGGGATTGATTCACGCTGACAGCGGGCATCCGACGCCGCGCGCACTGCAGTACTGGTACAACGCTGATGCCTCGACCCGATGGGCGTATCTCGCGGCGGGCTTCCTCGTTGGTCGCGGTCCGTGGCACGGCGAGTTTCCGTGGGTGACCATGGGTGTCGATGATCTGTCGCATGCCACCCTTGCCTACGGCTACCCGTATGCCGCGCGTGAAGTAGTGTCACTGGCCGCGCAGCTGGAGGAAGATCAGAAGTTCTATGGCTGCTGCGTCGAAGGGCATATGGCTTGGAATGTCGACAACCTCTGCGCTCGCAACGGCGCCGATGGGGAAGCGATGGTCGGTTGGCTGCTGGAGCAGGCCGGCATCTTGGGCATTCTCTACCATGGGCACTCCTCCTGGCAGGCCATGGCTATCATGTATGCCTTGCACGACATTTGGCTGACTGATCAGCACGTCGGTGCTCAGCGCATGGCCGAACTCATCGCTGAGTATGCCGCTGGTCAGGTGCCGACGGCGGAGGCAGTCCAGATTGCCCGCCTGTTCAAGGATGCCGCACCTAACGAGCGCCTGGCTGCCACATTGGATGGCGTCGCCAGCAACCAGGTTGCCCTCGCGTTGGACTTCATCGGCGACCGCGAAACCTGCGCGGAAACTTCTCGCTGGATTATTTCAGAGGAGAGCCTGCGTCGCGCTTGCCTCGCGGTTGACGGCGACGTCGATGTCCTGTTTTCCCAGCTGGGGCCACTGGTCAATAGTTCTATGAAGCTGGTCATCTACGCCGAGCTAGTCCGCATTACCAAGACCGAGAAGCTGCAGGAAATGTATGAGCGTGAGGCCGTAGCACCAACGCCTTCGCTTGACGACGTCCCGGAGAACGCATCCTCCGAAACTGACACCGGTGAGCGCGTTTCCCATGGTGCTCAGACCGATGGCAGCGAACGCACGGCGGATAGCGGCCGCGCAGACTCCTCTGGGCAATCGGAGGACTCGGATGACTCGGAGGGACTGGAAGGACCAGAGCAGCTTTCGCTGTTCTAGCCGCTCCGTCTCTCGACTTCCTGTAGTTCCTACTCCGTAGGTTCCAGCTCAAAACGGCTCTGCTGGGCGACAAAGCGTGCCGCCGCACGCTTTGCCACCAGCAGGCCAACGAAACCAATCACCCACACACCGACGACAGCCAACCAGCCAATGCGGAAGGTCTCCCAGGTGTAGTTTCCATCGGGAGCTGCAATATCCAGCAGGAAGCCGACACCTTGTGCAGCGAGCATGGTGGCCACAAAACCGCCCATATTCGCCAACCCAGTGCCGGTGGCAAGTACCTTGCGATCGACCTCTTCGCGCACTGAGTCAAAGCCGAAGTTGGACATTGCACCAAGACCGGCCATTAGGATGTTGACTACGATAATTGCCCAGTACGCTGGTGGGTTGCTCGGTGCCAGGAACACAATCCAGACGGCCATGTTGATAAACGCGATTGCGACAACAACCTTGATACGGTCGCGGCCGGTGCGTGCCGAGACCATGCCCATCAACGGCCCAGCGATAATTACTGACAGCGTGTTAACGACCAGCACCACACTGGCCTCGGAGGGCTTAAGACCCATACCCAGCATCATCAGAGGCATGCCCCACAGCAATGTGAAGATGCACTGATGCATCAAACCAGTCCAGTGAGTGAAGAAACCCTGCCAGCACACCGGGTGAGTGGTCACAATCTTCAGAGTCTGGCCGATAGTCAGTTTCTCGTCGGCTGCGGCAGTGGCTCCGCCATCAGCAGCCGTTTTCGCGGCCTTTTTGGCAGCGCGGCGTTCACGAAGTGACATCTTTACCGTGGAGGAGTTCTCCGGGACGTCGGCAAGCGCGATCATGCCTACGATAGCGATGAGAAGACCCGCGGTGCTCAGCGACAGGAACGCGGGCACCCACCCCGCGGCGTGCAGAATCGCGAGGAACGGGACCGCAGAGATGAACTGGCCGAGCTGGCCAAGACCAGCCGTGAGCTGAGTGAACAGCGGAGTGACGCGCAGTGGGAACCACGCGGGAAGCAGTCGCATCGCACCGAGGAAGGCGGTGGCATCGCCGGCGCCGATGAACACACGAGCGATGACAGCCAGCGGATACGATGTCGTAAACGCGATGATGACCTGGCCCAGCGCCATGATCAGTGCGCCCACGACCATCGTTTTCTTGGCGCCGACGCGGTCAATGATGATGCCCGTCGGAATCTGCGCCAGGGCGTAGACGCCAACCTGCACGGCGGTGAACAGCGCGAGTTGGGAGGCGTTGATATGGAAGCGATCGAGCGCCTCGACGCCAGCGACACCCATGGAGGTGCGGCCGACGATGGCAACGATGTAGGTAATCAGCGCCGCCAGCCAGACGGCAATCGCGCGACCAGTGACATGCTCGCGCGGGTCCTTTGCCACTGCGGTGGCGGGCTGATCTGTTGATGAAATCTGATCTTTACCGTTACGCTGCTTTACCACTCGCCACATTGTAGACCCCATCAACCAACCGGCCTGAAGAGGGGTCGCACCGGGGTCTAGATGGCCCCGATCATGCCTGCGGCAAACTACCTTTGTGCCTTAGCCAGAACTTCCTTCACGAAGTCCGCGACCACCAGCCGTGAGACCTTGAAATCAATTACGGCAACGGAAGCCTCATCGGAGTTGGAAACGTCATGGAAGTAGGCGTCGAGTTGGGCAAAGTCCTCAGGTTTGCCGACACTGAAACCGTGAGCGCCATAGGCACGTCCGACTGCGGCGAAGTCGTAGTCGGCAATCTCCATGGACGAGGTGTCCAACCCGACATCGCCAAACTGGTGCAGCTCCGCGCCATAGGCAGCATCGTTAATGAACACCACGCAACCGCCACGACCACGCCGCAGCTGCTCAATCGCTGCAGGTAAATCCGCAATACCCATCGTGCCGCCACCGTCACCGGCGACTAGCACGCAATAGTCCTTGGGGCGTGCCGCCGCGAGGCCGACAAGTGACCCCATGCCCAAACCAATTGACTGAATCGCCGTGCCCACAATCACTTGCTGCTGCGGACCAGGCACATCGAGAAATTTCGGAACCCACCCCAGGAAATGGCCACCGTCAGTACACACAGCGCGCTGATTGGGCAGGATACGATTCAGATACTGCAGGCACGCCCGCGGATCCAACCGGCCATCCGCGCACGTCAGCGACTCGACCTCCGCTGTCGTCGGCAGTGTCTTCAACTCTGCACGCCATGTGCTTGACGACGCCCGGGGCTTCTCCAGCTGCTCTGCCAGTACGGGCAGAAGTTCCTCCAACTTAGCCAATAGCGGTGTCACCGACGGCTGAGCAGCGGGATGGGGCTCGTCGACAACCTGGATAATCTTCGCGTCCGGTGCAAACATGTTGCCGCCACGGTTTTGGAAAGCGTTGAAGCTTGCTCCCAGGAACAGCACCACATCGGCCTGTCGAGCTAGCTCCACCTGCCACGCATGCGCAAAACCGCCCACGGTGCCAATCTGCCACGGACTGGAAAGCACATGACGAGCCATCGCTGAGTGCATAAACAGTGCCCCCGCACCGTCCCCGATGCGGCGGACTAGATCTGCGGTACCAGAGAGCAACACACCTCTACCAGCAATAATGAGTGGGCGACGGGCAGTCTGCAGTTCCTCGGCCAGCGACGCGACAGTTGACTCCAACCATTCTGGTCGGCCGGTGTGCAGATGCTCCTGATTAGTCGACTGTGTTTCAGACGCAGATGCCGTTATCGGTGCTTCTTGGATGTCATAGGGGAGCAGCAGTACGACAGGCTGCCGAGAGCTCAGTGCGTGCTGGACCGCAAAGTTTGCGTCGTCAAGCGCGGACTCGGGAGTAACGGTGCGATGACAGACGTCGAGGGCGTCGAGGAGCGCCGCTTGATTGAGGTCAAAGGGACGTGGGCGTTCCGGGTGCGTGCCGACGACAAAAATCAGCGGAATACGGGCTACCCGAGCCTCGGCCAGAGTGGTTAGCGCATTGGTGAATCCTGCGCCGCAAGTGGCGGTCGCGATAGCAAGCCCACCGCCTGCGCGGTGGAAGGCATCGGCGGCCCCGACAGCAGCCGATTCGTGTCGGACGGAGGAGTAGCCGAATCCCGATTCAGTAAGGGCTGACGTGAAGTGGGAGTTCGCGTTGCCGATGAGACCGAAGCAGTGGTCGCAGTGCTGGGCCAGTGTGTCGGCCAGCGCCCGCGAGACCGTGGTCGTCTTTTGGGAACCTTCCTGCGGGGAAGATGCGGGCGCGTGGGGCATAGGACGGCTATTAACTCGAGTGAAACTCATGTGAACAATTGTGAGGTAATCACGGGGGTAATAACAGCCCTATAGCCCAAGATAATGCCGTTTGCCCTTAAAAAAGAGGGCACTATTCCACATCGCTGCTGCGCGGATGGGGGTGACGTTGGGCTATGCCCGGTTTTAAGCCACGTTGTCGTCGATGAACTTCTTCACCACATCGACATCATTCGGCAGCTCGGTAACGCGGCGCGGGGCATTCATGATGTCCGCGAAACGCTCCGGGCAATCCGGCTCGCGTCCGGTGGCCTCCAGGATGGTCTCGGAGAACTTTACCGGCAGGGCGGTCTCCAGGCAGACGATTGGGGTGGATACCTGGTCTACCAGGCCGCGGGCGACGTGAATACCGTCAGCGGTGTGCGGATCGACCATGACCTCTAGGCGCTCCCAGCAGTCCTTGATGGTCTCGACGCGGTCAGCGTGAGTCGAGCGACCGGAGAGGAAACCGTACTGGGCAGAAGCCTCTGGGAAGATTGGATCAGCAGTAAGCGAGAAGCCGCCCTCCTTGACCTTGACACCAAAGAGGTCTGCAGTGCGCTCAGCATCGCGTCCCAGCAGATCGAAGATGAAACGCTCGAAGTTAGACGCGCGGGAGATATCCATCGATGGGGAAGAGGTAGCCTGCGTCTCCGCAGCGCTGCGCACGCGGTAGGCACCCGTGCGGAAGAACTCATCCAAGACATCGTTTTCATTGGTAGCCACAATCAGGCGGTCAATTGGCACACCCATCTGGCGCGCAATATGACCGGCGCAAATATCACCGAAGTTGCCGGTCGGCACACTGAAGCTGACCTTCTGCGCGTTGTTCGCCTCAGCACCGTTGCCGCCAGTGACACGAATCCACGAGGAGACGTAGTACACGATCTGAGCCATCAGGCGAGCCCAGTTGATGGAGTTGACTGCGCCAATGTGGCGGCTGGCCTTGTACTCCAAGTCACCGGAGACCGCCTTAACGATGTCCTGGCAATCGTCGAAGACACCGTCGAGGGCGACGTTGTGAATGTTGGCATCCTGCAGACCAAACATCTGAGCCTGCTGGAAGGCGGTCATTCGACCAGCCGGAGTTAGCATGAACACGCTGATTCCCTCACGGCCGCGCATTGCATACTCGGCCGAGGAACCCGTGTCACCAGAGGTGGCGCCGAGGATGTTCAGGGTCTCGCCACGACGAGCCAGCTCATACTCGAAGAACTCACCGAGCAGCTGCATCGCCATATCCTTGAATGCCGCTGTGGGGCCCATGGACAAGTGACCGATGTAGAGCTGATCTTCCAGCTTCGTCACCGGCACAATATCCGGATCGGAGAACTTCGGGTAGGTGTACGCCCGTGCACAGATACCGCGCAAATCCTCCAGTGGAATGTCGTCCACAAAAAGGCTGACGACCTCTGCAGCCAAGGCTGCGTAACCGTCGTCGACAAGCACGGAGCGCCAACGCATCAAAGTGGCATCGTCAACCTGTGGGTACTCGACCGGCAGGTAGAGGCCACCGTCGTTAGCGAGACCTCCCAGGAGAATGTCTGAGAACTTGTGCGGCGTGCGCTCTGGGTCGCGAGTCGAAATGAAGTCCAAGGCGGGCCCCTTACATGTATGCCAACACCCGCCGCATCGGCCCATAAGAAGGCCTTTTGAAAGATTGCGACGGGGTTGACCGGTGGATGTTTTCTTTAATTTTTACATATGCACCGAAGCCAGTTAGGCCTCGGTTGTGGAAGATGCGGAATTGGCCTCTTCAGCGTCGAAGCTGAGCTCTTCGGAACGGTCGATGACATCATCCTTGGCAAAGCGGTTAACAATCATGGCAATTGCACCGTCACCAGTGACATTACATGCGGTACCGAAGGAGTCGATGGCGATGTAGGCGGCAATCATCAAAGCGACCTGCTCCTGATCGAAGCCGAGCATGGACTGCAGCACTCCGACCGCGGCCATAATTGCGCCACCCGGAACGCCCGGAGCCGCGATCATGGTGATACCCAAAGTGAGAATGAAGCCGATGGCCATGCCCGGCGAAAGCGGCTTGTCCGCCATAAACATCACAGCAAACGCGAACAGGGTGATCTTCATCATCGAACCGGCCAGGTGAATGGTCGCGCACAGCGGCACGGTAAAGCCTGCGACCTTCTCCGAGACACCATTCTTCAGCGCGGCCTTGTAAGTCACCGGAATGGTAGCGGCCGAGGAGGAGGTACCGAGTGCGGTGGCGTAAGCCGGCAGCATGTTCTTCAGGGACGTCCACGGGCTGCGGCCAGCGATGGCGCCAGCGATGGAGAACTGGATTGCCAACAGGAGCACGGTGCCGATGACTGCCAGCAGCAGCACCTTGAAGAACATCGACAGCGTCGTGGTCAGGTTGCCGTTCATGCCCATAGACAGGAACATGCCGAAGATGTAAATCGGCAGCAGTGGGATGATAAATGCCGAGATGATCTTCATAATCACGTCGCGCAGCTGCGTCGCACCGCGGTAGAGCGAGTCCGACTTCACGGTGGTCATCGCCACACCGACCGTGAAAGCCAGCAGCAGGGCGGTCATGACGTCAAACGGTGGTGGCATCTCTACATTGAAGAAGCTCTCCAGCGCGCCCTCATCAATATCCACCGATGTGCCGGCCTGATCAGCGCCGAGCAGCCAAGGGTAGAGCCCCTGGGTGGCGGCGTAGGCCAATAGACCCGAAAACACCGTCGAGCCGTAGGCGATAGCAGTGGTAATACCCAGCCACTTTCCGGCGCCGCGGCCCAGGCTAGCAATCGCCGGCGTGATGAGGGCAAAAATCAGCACCGGGATAAAGAAGCCCAGGAAGTTACCAAAGAGGCCATTGAAAGTGACAAAAATTCGAGCCAGCCAGTCCGGGAAGAAAAAGCTGCAGACAATGCCCAGAATAATCGCGACAATAACGCGGAAAAGGAGCGTTTGCGTAAAACGCATTCGGGTACTCATAGTCAATCCTTGTTCGGATGGAATTTACTTCTCTAGCGTGCGGTATTTACGTTATGCAACGCAAATAACCGGGTGTGGTTTTACGCCTTTTCGGCTACCTCTTCTGCAACGGTCTCGTCGGCAAGCACACTCGCCGGGCGATTTGCGCGCTGCTTTCGCGTGACGACGTCAATTGCGTATCCGATCACCGTCGCTGCCAGAGTCGGCAGGAACCATCCGAACTCGATGGTCTGACCAGGTACGAGACTGAGGAAGTCCGCCAAAGCAGAACCACCGACACCCAAACCGGAGAGTACTGAGATACCCGACCAGATGGTGGCAACCCAGACGCCCAGGCGGTAGGTGTAATGCAGCTTGAAGGAGTAGGAAATGACCGGGTCGAGAAGAGTCAGTGCAATCAGAGTGATAGCCGGCGGGTAAATAAAGGTGATGATCGGCGCGGCAATCGCCAGTACCTGAGACAGCCCCTGTGTTGCCATTACGAAGGACATGACCGTGAAGATAATGGCCCAGGCCTTGTAACTGATGCCCGGAAGCAGCAGGTTGAAGAACTCACTGGTGGCGGCAATTAGGCCGACAGCCGTGGTCATACATGCGAGCAGAACGATGAGGCCGAAGACAATCTGTCCGACCTGGCCCATGGCCAGCTTGGAAGCCTCTGCGAGAATGCCCGAGCCGTTATCGAAGGAGGCGGCATTCGGCAGCACCTGGCCGACATAGCCCAGACCCAAGTAGATGATGGCGAGCAAAATGCCGGCGAACAGTCCTGCGGTCATGGTTCCGCGAACCATGCGCTTGCCTTCTGGGACACCGCTGACGCGCAGGGCGGAAATCACAATAATGCCGAATGCCAGGCCGGCGATGGAGTCCATGGTGAGGTAGCCCTCGACCAGGCCGGAGGCAAATGGGGTAGAGGAGTACTTCTCAATTGGCGCAGCCGGAGCGGCATCGAATTTGAATGCCGACATTCCAACCAATACAACCAAGAGAATCAGCAAAGCCGGGGTGAGAATCTTGCCCAGTTTGGACACAATTTCATTCGGATTCCACGCAAGTGCTAAGGCGATACCGAAGAAAACAAAGTAGAAGGCCGCAGCGACGGCCAGTGAATCACTGCCGAAAATCGGCTGGACACCGGTTTCGTACGACACGGCACCGGTACGCGGCAGAGCGTAGAAAGCACCGATGGAAAGGTATGCGATTACCGGGAAGCCCAAGGAAAAGATGCGGCCCGCGCGGAACGCTAGGTCACGCAGGTTGTTGCCTGAAATGGCGATAGCGATGATGGCCAGAACTGGCAACGCCACACCGGTGAGCAAAAAGCCGGTGATTGAGGGGCCAAAATTGGTACCGGAATCCACTCCGAGCTTCGGCGGGAAGATGAGGTTGCCCGCGCCGAAGAACATCGAAAACAGCATGAGAGCTGTAACAACGATAATGGAAGCGAAAGACTTCGGGGACTCCACTCCGCTCGACTTGGTCATGAGAATTGTGTTCTTTCTAAATTAGTGTCGCCCGTAAGGTCAAGGGCGATGCTGCAAGCTGCTGTGGCGATGCCATTGTTGCCGGTGCTGCGGTGGCGCAAACGCCCGTTACAGCAGCGCAATTGCAGTTCGTGTGCCCATGTAGATGAAAGGCCACGATGTCGAAAACTGACACTCTTAATGTGAAATTGTGAATTTTCACGGGCTGGGTGGAGCCTGATGCGTGAATTAAGTTGCGGCTTGTATGATCCGTCTTTATTTGAATTATTAAGGGGCTTCGACGGCGTTGGTGGTGCCGACGAAGGCACTCTATTTATCCTAATGGGGCGTTCGAGAGAGGGAAAATCAAGAAATTTCCCAGAAAATTTGCTGCCTGTGATGGGGCAGCGAACATAAGAGAAAGAGCCTGGCGCACACGTTTACGCTGACAGCGTGTGTACGCCAGGCTTAGTGCTAATTCCGTCGCTCTACAGCAGATCCTTCACCTTCGGATCCACCAGCGCGGTCACTGCGGCCTTCGCATCGGCCGCAGTTTCGGCATCGACAGCGTATGCTGCCATCTGCTGGCAGGTAGCGCGGTCGTGGAGGCGGAGAGCGGCGCGGACGGCCGGCACCTTCTTGGAAGCCATGGACAGCGAGCTCACGCCGAGGCCCACCAGGACCAGTGCCAGCAGCGGGTCACCGCCGGCTTCACCGCAGACACTAATGGGCTTGCCGGTAGCATTGCCGCCCTTGCATGCGGACTTAATCATTTGCAGCACAGCCGGCTGCCATGGAGATAGGAGATCCGCCAGAGCCCCCTGCATACGGTCGGCCGCCATAGTGTACTGCGACAAGTCGTTAGTACCAATGGAGGCAAAGTCCACAATGGACAGCAGCTGCTTCGCACGAATCGCTGCTGCGGGGACCTCAATCATGATGCCGACCTTCGGCAGGCCACGCTCACGCGCTTTGTCCGCAAACCACTTTGTTTCTTCGACCGTTGCGATCATCGGAGCCATAACCCGTAGGTCAGCCTTGCGCCCGGTGGCGTCAAACGCAGCGGCGAGTGCATCCAGCTGCGTATCCAGCAAATCTTCCCGAGCCTGCGACAGGCGCAGTCCGCGGCGACCCAGCGCCGGGTTTTCTTCCTCGCCTAGGTCGGCAAAGCTCAGCGGCTTATCCGCACCCGCATCCAGCGTGCGCACAACCACGCGTCGCTCACCGAATGCCTTCAGCACACGAGTGTAGGTTTCCGTTTGTTCTTCCAAACTCGGAGCCTTGTCGCGGTCGAGGAAAAGGAACTCAGTACGGAACAGGCCGGTGCCCTCATTATCCTGCGCTGCCGCAGACTCACCATCTTCCGCGGTACCAATGTTGGCCAGCAGATTCACCGGGTAACCATCAGCGGTCTTGCCTGCGCCCACAGACTGCGCTAGGGCTGCTTCCCGGCGTCGAGCGCGCTCTTCCAACGCGGCGACCTCATCGGCGGTCGGATTCGCAATCACCTCACCGGCGCCGCCGTCAATGGCGACGAAGGTTCCGGCCTCGAGTTCCATGACGCCCTTCGCCTTAACGACGGCTGGAATGCCCAGCTGTGCTGCGAGGATAGCCGTGTGACTGGTCGGCCCGCCACCAGCGGTGGCAATGCCTACGACCAACTCGGGGTCAAGACCCACGGTTTCGGCGGGCGCGAGATCGTCGGCAAGCAGAATAGTTGGGGTGGAGACATCCGGGACGCCCGGTTTTGGCAGGCCACGCAGCTCGCAAATTGTGCGGTCGCGAACATCGTAGAGGTCGGTGACACGTTCAGCCATGTAGCCACCGAGACTGGTTAGGAGCTGCGCGTAGTCCTCAACGGCATCGTGAACGGCCTGGGTGACGCCGGAGCCTGCCTTGAGTTTCTTCACCACGGCCTTGGCGAGCGCCCTATCGGAAGCCAGTTGCGCAGTGGCCTCCAGAATCGGACGTGCCTGCGGGCTGGAGTGCTCAGCCTGCTTCTTCAGCGACTCTGCGACGTTGGCCATCGCTTCGCGGACGCGCTCACCATCGGCGACGGGATCGGTCGACGACGGTTCTTGAGTATCAACTCCCGGGGCGGGGAGTACCTTTACTACTTCAGCGCTGGCCGTACCGGTCGAGACACCGATGCCATAGATGACAGTGTGCTGCTCGTTCATTGCTTCCGATCTCCTTTTCGGGACCTCTGCGGGGATACTCGTCGGTCGTGGTGTGCCGTGGTGTTATCCAGGAGCGTTCTAGCTGGGCTTACTCGGCATCAAGGTCGCGCTCGAGCATGGCTGCAAGCTCGTCCAGAGCTGCAGCTGCGGAGTCGTCCTCGCAGCTCAGCGTGACTTCGTCGCCGTGCTTAGCGCCGAGGGTCATGACCTCCAGGATCGAGGCGGCATCGGCCTCTTCGTCGTCAAGGGAAATGACAATGTCGTAGTCGTACTCAGCAGCAGCCTGAGTGAACAGGGAAGCCGGGCGAGCGTGCAGGCCTACGGAGGAACCGATGGTAGCGGTACGAGTAATCATGGTTGAATCCTTTCGGGTCGAATATGTGAAATTTTCTGACTCAGGCACAGTGCCTGTACACCTCACCGCTGGTGCTTGCTTGTCATCAACGTCGCGCACGCTCCGGGAAGCCCTGGAGGCGGTGGGAGATACAGCCGCTGCCTGCACAATGCGTGCAATGTGCAGGGTGAGGTAGGAAACTTCGTCTTCCGTCAACCCCGACCCCAGACGCAGTTCAATGACTGCGGAAATACGCTGTGCGCAGCGAAACGCCTCTGGGGCGGAGTCACGGATGGCCTGGCCAATAGCGGAGGAGTGATCTTTCAACTGCTCATGCTTGGCAATCCGGACGAACAGGTAGCGCAGGTGTGTGATGAAGCGCCCCACATTGACAGTCTCTGGCTCCAGCGTGATGCCAAAATCACTTTCAATGATTGTGAGCAGCTGCTGCAGGACGCCCGTCATGGTGTAGGTGAAGCTCAAATCACCCGTGGCAAACCCGGCGTTGACCAGGTGCAACGTAATAGCCACTGCTTCGGAACGGGGCAATGGTGCTATACGACGGTCATTGAGAGCGCGATTGATATGCGACAAAATCGCCTGCGCCTGCGCGTATTCTTCACTATAAAGTTGGCTGACTTCCGCGAGCAGCGGGTAATCTGCTCGCTGCCCGTTAGCTGCCCTCATGATGGCGAAACCAATGTGATCGGCCAACGCCACAAGGAGGGAAGCGTTCTTCGTCATCGATTCCGGCAGGCCGGCTGCGGTTACCGCATCGGTCACAAGAGTCATGTGAGCCAGCGGAATTTCTGTGAGCATCGTGGCAATATGGTCCGGATCACGGCCTTCCGCTGGGACAAAGATGCGAACAACTTTGCTCGAATCAACCGGCTGCCCCGGGCGGGCCTTGAAGCCAATGCCGCGGCCGGTGATGATTTTCTCGCCGGTCGCGTCCTTGGCCAGGACCACGTTGTTATTGAATACTCTCAGGATTTCCATGTCGGTAACCGTGAACTCCTCCATAAGTTGAGGGATTTCAGGCCGGTATGCCTTCTAGAAATCAATTATGGCTGAACTTCGATGACCGTGTCGCCGGCTTGGACGGAGATGCCGGTGACCGGGGAAACCTTGGTCAGCTTCTTGGTATTGGTGATGGTCATCAGTGTCGTGGTTGGGTAACCAGCTTCCTTGACCTTGTCGAAATCGACCTCGGCAAGTACATCGCCGGCCTCGACGTGCTGCTTCTTGGAAACCTGGACATCGAAGCCTTCACCGGCCATCTTGACCGTGTCGATACCGACGTGGACGAGTACCTCTACACCGTCATCGGTCTTAATACCGAAGGCGTGACCGGTCTTTGCCACAGTCATCAACGTGCCCGATACGGGTGCGACCACGGTAGAACTGGTCGGCTTGATACCGACACCGTCACCGAGAGCACCGGAGGCAAAGACCGCGTCGCCGGCCTCGGCAAGGCTGACAACCTCACCGGCAACCGGGGCCTGCACCTGTACAGGCTTGGTATCAACGGCAGTTGCGACACCACCGGCGCCAGCTGCCGCAGCAGCCGGTGCGGCAGCCTCGGCGTTGGTACCAGCGTCACCGGAAGCCTCAGCTGGAGCCGAATCGGAGCCACTGGTGGCAGCGTGTGGGGTGGCGTCGCTGGGTTCGTCGTCAAGCTCTGCGGCGCGTGCGGCCTCGGCCTCAGCCTTCTCTTCCGGCGTGCGGTAGTCGGTGAGAATGATGGCGAACATGGCGACGAAGAATGCCACGGCGACGGAAATCAGGTAGACCCACATCGGTTTGAACACGACAGTGGTGATGAGGGAGGTGAAGACGAAGGCGTTGGTTGTCACACCACCGAACGGAGCCGACAGGATGGCGATAGTCAGACCGCCGGCGAAACAGCCGAGCAGCATGCGCGGGTAAATCCGCTTGAAGCGCAGGTGAATACCGTAGAGGGACGGCTCGGAGATACCACCGAAGAGACCGGCAGCGAGTGCACCCGTTGCAGTTTGGCGCATCTGAGTGTCGTGGTCGCGCATGGAAAGAACCAGCACACCGGCAGTTGCTCCGAAGCAGGCGAAGTTCCAGGCACCCATCGGGCCTTGGATGAAGTCGTAGCCGAGAGTCTGGATATTGACCAGCATCAGCGCATTCAGTGGCCAGTGCAGGCCAAGCGGTACGAGGAACGGGTAGAGCATCGGGATGAGAATTGCGAACACAAACGGTGCGTTCGAGTTCATCCATGCCAGGCCGGAGCCGATGCCGTTACCAAGCCAGATGCCCAGCGGGCCGATGAGGAAGGCCGTTAGCGGAATCATGATCAGCATGGAGATAAACGGCACGAAGACCATCTGCACATTCTCCGGGAAGATCTTCTTCAAACCGTGGTAGACCACTGCCAGGATGGCGACCATGATCAGCGGTACAAAGACCTGTCCGCCGTAGTCATTGAGCTGCATTGGCAGGCCGAAGATGTTGGCGGTGAAAGTTTCGGTACCGAGTTCCTCGTTGACTGTCTTGATGGTGTCCGAGAAGCGATCGGTATCCTGCAGACTCATAAACTCCGGCGTCATTAGGGCAGCCATGATGGCTGCGCCCAGCCATGGATCTACCCGCAGCTTCTTCGCTGCGTTGTAGGCGACCATGATTGGCAGGAAGTAGAAGACGCTGCGCCACATGGCATCGACGAAAATCCAGGTGGCGGACTTATCCTCAGCGCGGAAGTCGACGATGTTCAGGCCGTCGAGTACAGCCGCAATCGCGATAATCAGCGATGCACCCAACAGCACGCCCAGGATTGGGCGGAAGGAATCCGAGAGGTACTCGAAGAAGTTGTCCAACCAGGAGTACTTGCCGCGTGCCTTCGAGCGAGCTTCTGCCTTAACGTCTGCGTCGGACTTAGTGGCGACTGCGCCGGCGCCCTTCATTTCCGGTAGATGCTTAATTGCCGTGTACATCGATTCGACGCCACCGCCACAGATGACCTGGTAGCGGTTATCGCCCTGGTGAACGACACCGAGTACGCCCGGCACCTTGTCAATCTTGTCCTCGTTGATCTTGGAGACATCACCGAGTTCAAAACGCAGACGCGTCGCACAGTGCGTCATGCTTGTGATGTTTCCGGGTCCACCGAGGTTTTCAACTATTGCCCTCGCGCTGGAATCTTTTGACGACCCCATCGTGACCTTCCTTCACAGTAAGCAGGGCCGTTAAACGCAAAAAGACCCGAGGCGCCACAAACTGTGGGCCTCAGGTCTTGCCTCAAAAGAGTAACAACCCTGGGTTGATATCTATTAACTTCGACCCTACTCCGCTTTACATAGTTTTGACAAGGTAGTAAATCAAGCTCAAATTTCACATTTGGGGATAGCCTGGATTGCCTGTGGACAACCGCATGCAACCTATTTCGCGCTCAGTGCGGAAGTCGTAAGGTGGCAGCTATGAGGATTGGAGTTTTAGGTGTAGGAGCTGTCGGCGGCTGGTTTGGCGGTCGCCTCGTGCAAGCGGGTTATGATGTCGTCTTTCTCGCCCGCGGCGAGACCCTGACACGTCTTCGTGAGGTGGGGCTCACGCTTATCGACGAGCACGGGGAACGCAGCATTATCCCCGTCAAAGCAGCCGACAATTGGGGTGAACTCACTGCCGATGGCGTCGACGTCGATGTTGTGATTGCGGCAACCAAGGCGCTGCCGGGCAACGATCCTTTCCCGCAAGTTCCGGCTGGTGCAGCAGTGGTGACCACCCATAACTCGGTGGAAATCCCTTATTTGGCAGCGGGGCGGTTCGGTGAGGACAAGGTGTTCCCGGGTGTTATCCGCGGTTTCTTTATCCACACTGGCCCGGCAGAAGTCACCTTCCGACCAGGACCGATGAGCCTGAACATCGGCACATTCGATGACTCCACTAATGACCTGGTCGGGGCAGTTATCGAGGCATTGCACATGGCTGGGCTCGGTGGCGAACAGCTCCCGGATATCTGGGTCGATATCTGGGCAAAAGCGATGTTCGTGGCTAACCTCGGTGCCCTAGGTGCCCTGGCTGATAGTCCGATTGGTTACTTGCGTTCGGAAATGCGCGACAGCTTGACGCGGATGTTTGAAGAAACCGAGGCAGTCGGTCGAGCCTGCGGCGTTGCGCTGCCAGAGGACATCGTGTCGCGGACCTTGGCCTTTACTGATGATCAAGGGTACGACAACACCTCGTCGATGCAGCGCGACTACACCGCGGGACTTACCAATGAGCTCGATGCCCAGATTGGCGCAATCCGCCGGATGGGGCAGAAGGCGAAAGTGGAAACGCCGACGCTGGATCTGGTGTATGGCGCTCTGGTTGGGCGTCAACACAAGCATAAGAATTAAGAGCTGCGGTGCTCAGCTAAGTCAAACCGGAATTGGGGGATTGGAAAGACTGATGAAAATTGGATCGGACTACACGGAAAACAATGGGCTCATCATCGGTGAGGATGGATTGGCTCGACCGGCATGGGCCGCTCACAGTGAGCTGCTGAGAGAGTACTACGACACCGAGTGGGGGATGCCGGTGCGCGATGAGCAAGGACTATTCGAACGGCTCAGCCTGGAGGTATTTCAGGCGGGGTTGTCGTGGGAGACAGTGCTGAAGAAGCGGCCCGCGTTTCAGGAAGCCTTCGCGAACTTCGACCCCGATGCGGTTGCTGATTTCGATGACGAAGATGTCGAAAGATTGATGAATGATGAACGAATCATTCGGAATCACAGGAAGATTACCGCGGTAATCAATAACGCCGCGGCGACGATTGCTCTGCGTGAAAACGGCGGCTTAGCCGAGTTGATGTGGTCGTTTAAACCGGAGAAGTCTCCCGAGCCACGTTCAATCGAAGAGGTGCCCAGCTACTCCGAGGAGTCCAAGGCGCTTGCCAAGGCATTGAAGAAAGCTGGTTTTAAGTTCGTAGGCCCCACCACGGTCTTTGCATCAATGGCTGCCGTGGGGATTGTCGATATCAACATTGTTGGCGCACATCGGCGCGGTGCCTCTGGCGTTTTTGGCTAGGGGAAAGGGGGATTTAACTAGCTAGGGGGAAAGAAAAAGAGCGTGCCACCCGGCACGCTCAAAATCTTTCGGTTCGTGTAGAACTACTTGTTCTCGTAGGAGTCGGAGTAGTTCTGGCCGTCCTCAGAGGTCCACTTCATGGTGTCCTTAGTGAACGGCTGCTCCCAGCCGTTTTCAATCTCCGACTCCGGTGCGGTCGGCAGACCAATCTCGTTTTCCAGTGCACCGTTGGCAACCCAGGTCTCGCGAATCTTACCGATCAGCGGCTGTGCACCGTTGGTCTCCGGGGACTCAACGAAGGTGACGTTCTCGTATTCAGCGGCAACTGCGTCGCCGACCTTCTTAGCGGACTTGAACTCGCCAGCCTCAGCATCGTACGGGGAGGTGAAGGAAGAAGCTGCCTCGGTGATGGACTCAGGCAGGTCAGCCTCTGCCACATCCTCGCCAGCAGCGTCGCCCAGACCCAGACCGTTCATAGCCTCGCCGGCCTTGTCCTTAGCGCCATCAGCAGCCTCGCCAGCCTTGTCCTTAGCGCCATCAGCTGCGTCGCCGGCCTTGTCCTTAGCGCCGTCCATAGCGTCGCCAGCCTTATCAGTGGCGTCGGTTGCTACCTGGCCAGCCTGATCCTTGGCGTTGTTAGCAGCATCCTGTGCATCATCGGAAGAACATGCAGCCAGGCCGCCGAGTAGGGCGGCGGAGCCAACGATTGCGGTAGCGATACGGGTCATCTTCTTGTTCTGCATTTCAAAACCACTTTCTTGAGAGCTAACTAAGTTACCTATTCAATTATTGGCATCTTCCACTATTTGTCCGAATTAAATTCAAAGAGAAATTGACAATTCTTTTGAATATCGGACATTCGAAGATGGTGTGGCTTCAAAGCCGTACAGAAAGAACACTAGGTAATTCTGGGGCCTGTGCAAGTCAAATGGCGCGAGTCTGTGCACTCTATGCTCTATTTGTTACCGAATTTGCGTGATTGCGAAATTGGAATAGTGCTGGTGAGGGCGTTGCGAGTAACGGAAAGGTATCAATCTTATTAAGCTTGACGTTTATTGCTTATTTTCTTTCTCTGCGTGGTTGGAGCCGCGGGCATCGTCGTCAAGCGTGTACTCGCCATCTGGCAGGACGAACCAGGCTAAGAGGTAAAGAGCTAGGAATCCAGCGCCAATCTTCCAGCCAAGCATCGATCCAACGCAGGGAAGGATGATGTAGACCATTCGTGTGAAAGTGATATCCCAGCCTTGGCTTTCCGCGATTCCTGCGAGGACGCCACCGAGGAGGCGGTCATTACGCGAGCGGTAAATTTTCTTGGTGGACTTTTCGGGAGCGGCGTCGCTCATTAGATAAAAACTCCAAGGTATGGCTATTTAGGCATTTTTCGGTCGACCGCGCTTATACGTAAGTTTCCTTCGGCATGATAATCCATGCTGCGAGGTAGAGAAGAAACTGCGGACCAGGCATCAGGAAAGACGCGACAAATATAACGCGCAGCAAAGTCGCATCCCAGTTGAAATACTCAGCGAATCCACCGAGCACACCTGCAACCATTTTGTTATTGGTGGAACGGGTCAGTGACTTGTTGTTCATACTTATCAAGGTTAGCCCCGATTCGTTTAGTTCGCAGTGGTGCTAGCTCTACTAAATGTGTCGACTAAAAACAGCGTGTCCCAGCTAAAAACACCGCTACCGCAATACGGTTAGGTGGGGTAGTGGTGTGGGCGTCGTCAAGCGAGTTTTACTGGGCGCGGGCACATCTGAACAACTCCCTGACCTGAACGAACGTAAATCCGCAGGTCAGCATTTCCCAAGAAACCTTGTCGCCAATTCCCACGCCACCACCATCCAAGCCTCCCGTCAGTCCCGTGGAACAGCGTCGTCGAGTCGTCGGTGAACATACGACAGCAGCGAAAGCGCCTCGTACAATTCCGTTTCGGTGACGGTTCGGTTGAGCCTCGGTTGGTGGGCGGCAGGGTTGCGGTACAGGCCACCTATCGCGGTGACGAGGGTGCATAGCCCTGTCTGCTCGTTGCGCTCGGTGGGGTTGCTGAGGCCATTGATGGCGAGCACCCCGCTCTTGACGGACAATGCCTTCTCGGCCAGTTCGGCACCGTCACAGTCGAGTCCCACCATGTCCCGTAGTCGCTGGAAGACGGACTTTGACGCTTCCAGGATCGCGTGTAGAAATCCGTGGCGAAGAATCTCCTCCTCGCAGTGGGCGAGGACTTTTTCGTGGGTGCCGCGACGGGTGAGTTCTTCGCGCACGGTATTAGTTAGCCGCTGTACGTCCGACAGCGACGACGCGCCCTTGGTCCGCACAACCTTGCCAGAGGCGCCTACTTTGAGGCCGTGGAGCACGAGTACGGGGCGAACGAGTCTGCGTCGCGTGTCGAACAGTTCCGGGTCACTCACGTAGCGGGCGGGGTCGAAAGCATGAGTGAGAAACGTGACTATGCGGTCAGCGTTTCTTCGGGTGTTTTGGGAGTGGGTAAAAGAGGCTTCCAGGCGTTTCCACTTCGTGATTTCACCGGGGTCGAACATGTTGAGCTGTTGGAGTAGATGTCCGATTTCACTACCCGTGAGTCCGTGCTCAGTGTGTCCAATGGCCTTGGCTAGTGCGGTGAGTGTCGCGGGAGGGAAAGAGTTAGTGGTCATGGGAGACAAGTTTAGGAGGCGTGGGGGTTGGCGAGGGTGGGCGCAGGGGGCAGTAAACTCTCTGACCTCTACCTGCGCAGCCCCTCCAGGAACCTACCCCGTAGCATCAAGTTTGCTACCCCGCGGTGGGGCATCGCCCCAAGCCAGTCGTAGCCTAATCTGCGACCCGCTACGGAACTCAAGGCCGTCTTCCGCGGCCTGTGCCACGTTAGATCGCTCATCGCCAAACTGAATCGAAGCCCCTTGCGATGGCTAACTTGAAGGACAAGAATCAACCTAGTTTAAATTGGCACCAACCCGGTTAATATTGGCTAAATAGAAGAGGCCGTCTTTTTTGGCTTCCTTCTTCCGGTTTTGTCGTTCCTGGAAGCTCTTTATCCCAGAATCCATCCCCTTCTTGGTAAGAGGGAGTCCTGCTACTGCACTGCCAAGGAGACTAGCGCCCTGCATGAGTGGTGAACTTGTCAATTGTTCAATGTTTGCGACTGTGAACATCAACGCACCATTTGCAGCGAGTCCCGCAGCCCCCTTGGAAGCTGCGATGACTCCATCTTTGACGGCACCTAGTCTACTGTCGTAAACCGCCATTTCCAGCTCCTGCACATGCGGTAAAACATCGTCGAACCACAGTTGTTCGATTTCTTCATCAAGGTTTTCGCTGAAAATCTCTTCGTGGAGCTTTGTATTCAGACTCTTCACGCTTTGTCGGTACTGATGAAGGCGAGGTTCAATTTGATTTCGCACGTCGAGAATGACGGGCACTGGTGCCTCCGACAGGTTTGGCAGAGAGATAGTCATTTGAGTTCCCAGCTTGGTGGTTCTGATGTTGTCCTTCCTGAACTTGGGAATGTTTAGATGCCCCTCGTTGTGCATTGCTTTGTATAAATCGTGCATCATGGGGTCCATAAGGATCGCTGAACCCGATGTGTTGAGGGATTTTGCAAGAAATTCCGCTTTGGTTTTTAGGTTGTCAGACTCGAACAGTTGATAAAGCTCGTTCGTCCATTCGTCATCAAATGTCAGGATGCCCGCTTTTTCGGCAGCGTCGATTTCTTCGCCACCCGCGGACTTCCACATGTCGTTGAAGTTTCTACGAACGCCTTCGGTCATTTCACGAAGAATTGGATGAAGTTGATTCCACACTTTGCGCTGTTCAGCGAATTGGGGCCCCTTCCTCCAAGTTTTTCTATTCACACTTTCTTTTTGGCTTTCGATTTGCTCCAACACGTCAAACACACGTTCAAACTGTTCCATTTGTTCGGCAGACAGAGCACCAGCCTCAAACATTTGGTTGAAGAAAAATGCAATGAGCATGGTGTCGTCCAAGTCATTGAGCCTCAAGAATTGATGCAAAAGGGTAGTTCCCAGCGAAAGAACTGAAATGTGGTCTGCGTACAGGAGGCCTGATCGAATCAACCTGAGATCGTCACTTACTTCAGACGGACTCCCACCGAGGGAGCCGACACCTGCGATGATGGTTAAGTCTGGAATGGTCGTCTTCGACAAGGACTTAAATTTAGCCAATTTCTCTTCCGATTCTGTAGCACTTTCACCCGAGTATAAGGCGCATAAGTGCGCGGGGATCTGGAACACACAGCGCGCTTGATTACAGAAAATGGCGTGGCCCGAGCGTGTATAGAGTGGGCGACTTTGATTATCCTCCGGGGACGAGAAAGCCCCTGCCAAGAGAGCATATGAGTGCTTCACTGGCACGGATGTGAGAAGTCGCGGATGGCCTCTTCTTCGGTCTCGACGATACGGACCTCTTCAAGCTGTGGGAACTCGTTCTTAATCCAATTGACAGCCTTCTGGAGCGAAGCTAAGAAATTCCAGATGCATGCTCTCCAGAATCAATCAAAACGCCTCGGCGCGGGCTCTCGAGGCGCCATTTCCGAGGGGTATGTCGTACCACCATACGGAAAAACCACAGCGTAGGGGGCGTTTACGCAGTTTTCATCACGCCATTTCTGCTTTACGACGGTCACAGCGACAGAGCCCAATTTCCGTCAATAAGTTGCCCGTAATAACTACTTCGACATGCACAATTGATACTTTTTGAGAACGATTACAGATGAGTGAATTATCCTCCCACGCATCAACGTTTATGAACTTTGTCACATGTCATTAAGTTGCGACACATTTCTGGTTCAACGGGCGTGATTGCCTGGCATTCTACCTTCGCAGCATGCCCCATCCGCTCTTGGTGTCCGCCCCCTTGCGGTGTCCCTCGCATCCGTCCCTCGTGTTGTCCCTAGCGCCCCTCGCACTTATGGCCAGTTTTCTGGCACTATCGATGATTTTCCTTCACTTATCGACGATTTTTCATCACTTATCGACGACTTTCCGGCACTTATGCGCACGGTATCCTCCCCACCCTGTCACTTGTCGATGCGCTGTTCACTTATGGCCACGCTATAGCGCATCGACAAGTGAATACTGCATCGATAAGACTGGGGCGGAGAGTGTGCAACTCTACTCGTGCAGGAGTCGCGGCCCTTTTGTGGTGGTGTATGGCCCTGTTCAGGGAAGTGGCCCGCAACCGCGCACAAATTCGTGCTCACATACGCGCGCGTATGAGGGCCCAGGCACCCGCAGCCAGCATGGCCGCAACGAAAAACCGCCTGGCCACATTTACTGTGGTCAGACGGTTTTGGCTATTGACTTCAAGCAGCTAGGCGGCCACTAGGAGCAATGGGTGCTGCTTGCTGTGGCCGTCGTGAAGCGAAAACTTTAGCAGTCGTAGTACATTTCGTATTCCTGCGGAGTCGGGCGCAGGCGAACCGGCTCGATCTCGTTTTCGTACTTGTAGTCGATGTAGGTCTGGATGAGGTCCTCGGTGAAGACATCGCCCTCGAGCAGGAACTCGTGGTCATTGCGCAGGGCCTCGAGTGCGGCCTCGAGAGAGGTCGGAGCCTGCGGGATGTCGGCAGCTTCCTCCGGCGGGAGCTCGTAGAGATCCTTGTCGACCGGAGCGTGCGGCTCGATGCGGTTCTTCACGCCGTCCAGTCCGGCCATCATCATGGCAGCGAAGCCAAGGTACGGGTTGCCCGACGGGTCCGGGGCGCGGAACTCGATGCGCTTTGCCTTCGGGTTGGAGCCGGTGATCGGAATGCGAACAGCGGCAGAGCGATTGCGCTGCGAGTAGACCAGGTTGATCGGAGCCTCGAAGCCCTTGACCAGGCGGTGGTAGGAGTTCAGGGTCGGGTTGGTGAAGGCCAGTACCGCACCTGCGTGGTGCAGGATGCCGCCGATGTACCAGCGAGCGATGTCCGACAGGCCTGCGTAACCGGCCTCATCGTGGAACAGCGGCTTGCCGTCCTTCCATAGCGACTGGTGAGCGTGCATGCCCGAGCCGTTGTCGCCAGCCAGCGGCTTCGGCATAAAGGTGACGGACTTGCCCTCTTCCCAGGCGGTGTTCTTGATGATGTACTTGAAGGTCTGCAGGTCGTCTGCAGCGTGCAACATCGTGTTGAACTTGTAGTTGATCTCCTGCTGGCCACCAGTGCCGACCTCGTGGTGGGCGCGCTCCAGGTCGAAGCCGGCGTCAGCGAGCTTCAGGCACATCTTGTCGCGCAGGTCCTGGTAGTGGTCGTACGGAGCGGTAGGGAAGTAGCCGCCCTTCAGACGGGTCTTGTAACCCAGGTTTGCAGAGCCGTCCGGGTTCTGGTCCTTGCCGCGGTTCCACCAGCCTTCGATGGAATCAACTTCGTAGAAGCCGCGGTTGGTGTCGGTCTCGAACTTGACGTTGTCGAAGATGTAAAACTCCGCCTCAGCGCCGAAGAAGCAGGTGTCGGCGATGCCGGTAGAGATGAGGTATTCCTCCGCCTTCTTCGCGACGTTACGCGGGTCGCGGGAGAACGGCTCGAGGGTAAACGGATCGTGGACGAAGAACTTGACGTTCAGAGTCTTTGCCTTGCGGAACGGGTCAATGCGCGCGGTGCTCAGGTCGGGCAGCAGTGCCATGTCGGACTCGTCGATGGAAGTGAAACCACGAATCGAGGAACCGTCGAATGCCAGGCCTTCGGCCATCGCGTCCTCGTCAAATGCGGATGCCGGGATGGTGAAGTGCTGCTCGATGCCGGGAACATCCGTGAAGCGGACGTCTACGAACTCGACGCCCTCTTCCTTGATATACGCGACTACTTCCTCGGGAGTTTTGAAGGACATGTGCGGTCTCCTTAGTTGGCCTTGTTTAGTACGCAGCAGGGAATTCTTGCACGCTGTTTCGTGCACCTGCCGCGCTGTCAAGGACTGGCCGGTTGACGCCTTCAAGCTTAACGAACCACGCATTCATTCTGGAATTAGAACCACGAATTTCTGGCATGGCGCGTGAGAAATTCGCCAATACGGAATGGGTTACGCAAATAGGGAGCGGGTTATCTGTTTATGGAAACGAGGCAATACCCTGCGCATTCGCTTTACGCACGCTTTACGACGAGCCTTTAGCTCCCATGCTGATAAGAAAATGGAAAAGGCGACGCAACATCGCCCCCGGATTACCCCCGCACGCGCTGAATGGCTGTCCCAGCCCGTGATTTGATAGCCGGATTGCTGCATTAGACTATGAACCCATGGAAGAAAAGCACAGTTGGCTAGATGGCCCTCAGATTCCGGGAGAGTTCGATAATCCGGACAAGCTCTCGGACTATCCCGGCCAGGCATTGGGTCTTGCCCCCGATGGCCCAGGATCGCAAGCGACGTTGATGCGTCGCGTCGGCGGCATTCTCATTGACTGGATTATTTCCTTGATGATTGCCGGCGCTTTTTCGATGTTCTTCGGCCCGAGCGAGGCGCAGATTGACCAGTTCGGGGATTCGTTTATCGCCTGGCAGTCATTCCTTGCGACCTATTCGCCAGTTGTCTTCCTCATTATTGGCACGGTGTCGGTTTGGCTGTTCGCCCGCACTCCGGGCCAGTGGATGATGAAGATGGGTGTCGCTCGCGTGGACAAGCCCGGCGAGCGAGTTGGCTTTGTTCGTGCCTTCTTCCGCAGCTTGCTTACTCTTTTCTTGCTGCCGCCAGCAATCACCGACTCGGATATGCGCGGCATGCACGACCGTGCCACTGGCACGGCCGTCATTTTGGGTTAGCGCTATAGCACCAACACGACCAGGACCTGGGCGAGAATAATCTTCATGATCATGGCCATTGGATACACCGTTGTGTATCCCATTGCCGGCAACTCGTTCTTGGCCTGGTCGTTGACGTATGAGAGCACTGCCGGGTGAGTCTGCAAGCCCGAGAGGATACCCGCAGTTTGGCCGAATGGAATCTTCAGCACACGGTGACCGACAATGAGGGTCAACAGTGCGGAGCTAAACGCGATGATGGCGGCAAGACCCAGAACTGTCAGTGATGCCGGGTCAGACAACGCAGCCTGGAATCCCTTACCAGCAGTGGTGCCGATACCAGCCAGGAACAGTGCTAGACCCATGGTGCGGAACGCCAGGTTGGCCGAGTAGGGGATAGGCCAAACCAACGGGCCAGTGCGGCCGACAGCACCCAGAATCAGCGCCACAACCAGTGGACCACCAGCGGATCCCAGGGCTAACGAGCTGCCGCCCGGAAGCGGAATCTTGATGAGACCCACCAAGACACCCAGCGTAAGCCCAAGGGTGAGTGGCAAGAGGTTGACGTCGGAAAGCTTCTTGTAAGAGTCGCCGAAGAACTTTGTTGCGTCCTTGATTTTCTCTGGCGGTGCAACTACGCGGACGCGATCACCAAGCTCTAGGCGCATGTTTGGTTCCGCGACGATGTCGTGGTCGCCGCGGCGGATACGCGTAATGATCATGCCATCCATGCGAGTCTGAAGCTCCGCGATGGGTACGCCAACCACGTCAGATGCAGAGACGAAGATGCGGCGGAAGTCCAGGCGACCGTCGTGTGTCGGATCACCCGGCATAAGCTCGCCAATGTACTCGGCGGCACGAGCAATTTCTTCCTCTGTACCGACGACGGAAATAATATCGCCGACGGAGACAGTGTCACCCGGAGACGGAATGTAGAGGTGGCCCTTGTACTCAATGCGCGAAACCGTGATGTCCAAACCGAACTTCGACGGAAGGTCAGTGATGGAAGGCAGGTCGTCCTTGAGAATCTTGATGTCCCGAGTATGTAGCGGAAGCGCGGCGACACCTGCGTCAATAGCTTCCTGGTCGTGATCGACGCGGAAGACCTTCGACATAATACCGATAGAGGCAATCACTGCCAGCACGCCGATTGGGTAGGCCAGGGAGTAACCAATCACCGGCATATCGTGCGCAGCGGCCAGCTCGCCCTTATCCGAAATGAGGCTAGGAAGAGCATCGACGATTGCTGCCATAGCCGGGGTGTTGGTCAGGGCGCCTGTGAAGGCGCCTGCGCCTTCCACCGGATCGATAGGCAAAAACTTGATCAGCAGGAAAGACTCGATGGTGACAACTGCGAGCACACCAATGCCGAACAGGTTGTGCTTGATGCCGCGCGAGCGTAACGAGCTGAAGAACTCGGGGCCCGCCTCCAGCCCGATGGTGTAGACGAATAATGCCAGGCCCACGATGTAAATCAACGGGGAGATTTGAATTTCCGGCTCAATAGTCGCGAGGATAAGGCCGACGAAGAGGACGGCAGCCACGCCAAGCTTGAAGCCGAAGATCTTGATCTGGCCAATTGCCAGGCCAAGAAACAAAATCACTAGAAGCGCTAAGAGTTCATTTTCAGCCAAGAGTTGCACATATCCCATGGTGGCACAACTAGCAGTAATCTTCATTAAGCATTGTTTCCAGCAAGGATACGACCTTTGCTGACAGCGTGATAAGTGAGAGCAATCACTTCAACAAGACATCAATAACTGTGTTTGAAGGCATGGCTTTAGGCTTCGTTTTAAAGCGTTAGAGCACAAAAAGGGGCCCGAAAGCCCCTTTTTTCTGCTTCAACCTAGGTTTTCCCTCGGCGGGTTGCCCGAGCAACCGACCCTGGTGAAACCTAGCTAAAACCTCTAGTGCTTCTTGCCGCGATTGGCGGCACGGCGCGCACGACGGTTCATGCCGGCCTGTGGGTTAGCGCCCTTCGGCATTGGACCCTTGGGCATGTTCGCGCGCGCATCGCGAATACGGTCCATCGACTGGATGCGCTCATTCAGAGCGTTGGCCTGATCCTTATTCAGGTTGCGCGGCAAACGCATGAGTTCGCGCTGCAGCTTCTTCGGCGGGACCTGGCCCTCGTCGCTACCAGCAATCATGTCGTAAATCGGCGCTTCGCCCGCAATGCGTGCCAGCGACTTCTTCTCACGAGCAATCATCTGCTTGACGCGGTTCGGATCACCTTCACCGACCAGCACAACACCGGCGTTACCAATAACACGGTGAACAGCATCCATGTGCTGATTAGCGACAACACCGGTCTTGACGTGCCAGACATAGCCAACGCCCTGACGCATATTGTCCAGCGTCCACGCTGCAGCGCCGGCCTGGCCTTCCGCCTCTGTGTAGAAGGAGGCCTCAAGACGCTTGGAGAAGATGTACATCGCGACCATAAAGCCGATCGAAATACCAATAATCGTCAGAATCCAGGGCCAGACTCCACCAATGAGCAGACCAAGCAGTAACAGCAGGATGATCGGACCGAAGAAGCCCAGTGCCATGTAAGGCACGAGCTTGTTGTCCCGCGAGCGCTGCAGCTTAAACGCCTGCCACATCTGGCTACGAGTCTGCTTACGCTGAGCGCGCTTGGCGGCGCGGTTCGCCTTCTTCATTTCTTTCGCATCATTGGTCGCCATAATCACCAACTTTAGGGCATGCGATGTAGTTTTAGGCAATAGACCGCGCCGTAGCGCCGTTTCGCTTTACGACGGCGCTGCGGCCGTCAGCCTCTAGGAAGCCGGAATAGCCGAAGTGACTGGCGTATCCTCCGATGCGCCATAGCGGTCGAGCAGAGTCGAGGCTTCCTGAAGTGCGAGGTTGTTGTCGTTGTCGTCGGCAAGCGCGGACAGATGCGCCGGCAGTTCCTGACCGCGGTGCGCCAGTGCGCGGGCGTAGAGCCGTCCAGCGCGGTAGGAAGAGCGGACCAGCGGGCCGGACATGACGCCGGCAAAGCCCATCTCTTCAGCGGTCTTGGAGAGCTTGACGAACTCCTCCGGCTTAACCCAACGTTCAATTGGATGGTGCAGTGGAGTGGGGCGGAGGTATTGAGTAATCGTCAGAATATCGCAGCCGGCATCGTGCAAATCCTGCATAGCGGAGATGATCTCGTCATAGGTTTCGCCCATGCCCAGGATGAGGTTGGACTTGGTAACCAGTCCAGCTTCGCGAGCGCGAGTGATGAGTTCCAAGGAACGCTCGTAGCGGAATGCGGGGCGGATGCGCTTGAAGATACGAGGCACCGTCTCCACGTTGTGGGCGAAAACCTCAGGCTTGGCATCGAAGACCTGCTGTGCTGCAGATTCGTCGCCACGGAAGTCATCGACAAGGAGCTCGACTCCGGTATTCGGGTTGAGTTCGTGGATCTGGCGGCAGGTCTCAGCGTAGAGCCAGGATGCACCGTCGGGCAGATCGTCGCGGGCGACACCGGTGATAGTGGCGTAACGAAGACCCATCTCGCGGACGGATTCCGCAACACGACGCGGCTCATCCTTATCCAATGGGTCGGGCTTGGCTGAGTTAATCTGGCAGAAGTCGCAGCGGCGGGTGCACTTATCGCCGCCGATGAGGAAGGTGGCCTCGCGGTCTTCCCAACATTCGTGAATGTTCGGGCAGCCGGCCTCCTGACAGACCGTGTGCAAAGAGGCACCCGAGACACGGTTTTTCATGTCCTTGTAGCTGGGGCCCGGACGAACCTGGTTGCGAATCCACCGGGGCTTGTTCTCGATAGGGGTCTCGGCATTTCGTGCCTCGACGCGCAGTAACTTACGTCCTTCTGGCTTAACAGTCACAGTTTCATCCTACTCTTTTGTTGATGAGTACTCGAATATGCCGGTGGTGGAGTTGTGCTTCACCCGGTGTGGCAGGTCCTTCGTGGGGTCGGGCGCGGAGCCGAAGGAATGGTCGGCAACGGTCAAACGGCCTTCCAAAGCATCTTGCAAATCTGCCAGAAGCGACTCTGTCATCTCTGACACGCTAACATTTCGGTCAAGCTCCCGGGATAGGGTGGTCACTCCAGCATCGGAGATGCCACACGGGATGATGTAGTTGTAGAACTCCATAGAGTTGTCGCAGTTCAGACTGAGTCCGTGCATGGTTACACCATGGGTCACGCGGATTCCCAGTGCCGCAATCTTTCGGTCGCTCAGTCCGTTTGATGCGGGAACCCATACCCCCGAGCGGCCATCGATGCGGCCAGCAGCCGCGATGCCGGCTCGGCGAACGGTTTGAATGAGGGCTTCTTCCAGTCTGCGGACGTAGTCCACCACATCGACCGGCTGAGCGAGCTTGATGATGGGATACATCACAAGCTGGCCCGGGCCGTGCCAGGTGATGCGGCCACCGCGGTCGACATCGACGACCGGCAACCCATTGGTAGGACGGTCCTCCGGCTGGGTGCGCTTTCCTGCTGTGTAAAGACTCGGGTGCTCAAGCACGAGAACCTGATCTGGAATTAGGTCTTTCGCACGCTTGGCAGCAAGGTCTGCCTGTAGGTGCCAGGTCTCTTCGTAGTCGACAAGGCCGAGATGTTGAATCTCGATGTCGGAGCTTGATTCCCGAATGGATTTATCTGCGCGAGTAAAAGGTTTTCTTGGGGCAGTCATGGTGGCCTATAGGATACGCCGAAATTCTGTAGGCCTCAGATTACTTGTTACTTGGATAGCGCCAAACTTACTTGGATAGCGCCAGACGTAAAAATACCCCGGTGGTCACTAGAAAGTGACCGCCGGGGTAAAAGTGGCGTGCTTTTGTGGGCTTAGCCGAAGACGACGCGGAGGATGGAAACGGTGATTGCCGAGATACCTGCAGCGGCCGGAAGGGTAATAACCCAGGCCAAACCAATCGGCTTCATCAGGTTCCAGTTAGCGGCACGGTTAACGATACCGACACCGAGAACGGCACCAATCAGAATGTGGGTGGAGGAAACCGGCAGACCCAGCAGGGAAGCAATCATAACGACTACAGCAGCGGAAAGCTCTGCGGCAAAACCCGATGCTGGGTGGATCTCAGTCAGGCCGGATCCGACGGTCTTGATAACGAAGCGGCCGATAAACCACAGACCGGAGATGAGAGCGACACCCATGGTGGTCATGACTGCCAGCGGGACGCCGGACTCGGAAGAGATCTCGTTGGTACGGAGAACATCCAGAATTGCCACGAACGGGCCAAGCGCGTTAGCGATGTCGTTCGAGCCGTGGGAGAAAGCGAACGCAGCAGCGGTGAAGACCTGCATCCAGCTGAACAGCAGGAAGGTGGAACGATCCAAATCCTGACGCTTCAAAGTACGCGCGAAGATGTAAACGGCAAGCCACACTGCGGTGGCGATCATGCCCATAATCAGGAAGTTGTCCAGGCTGGAAAGCCCTAGGTGAAGGTTCTTCAGACCCTTGAACAGCATCATCGCGGAGATGACAATAGAGCCCAGGGCTGCTAGACCCGGAACCCAAGCTTCCAGCGCACGGTGAGCGCGGACATCATCAACCTTGGATTCGATGTGGACGAGCTTGCGGAAGTACTCAGACTCCAGGTCATCCGGAGTCCAGTCGTTGTCACGCATCGTCGTCGCGTCGCGAAGCATCGCGTTGGTGTACGAGATCTGATCGTGCTCAGGGAGCTTTTCGAAGTCGTCGCGGTGCTGCGCCTTGAGGTCCGCCTTTTCCTGGTGGATGGCCTGCAGCTGCTTGGAAGCCTTGTCGTTGTAGACGAGAATCGAGTTCTTAATGCCGCCGAACAGGAGGAACGCGACCAAACCGCCGAGGAGCGGAGAGAGGACCCAGGAAACGGCGATCTGACCAATCTGATCCCACTGGACCATGCTCCAGCCACCCTTGCCGGTGATGAAACCGACCGTCAGTGCGGCACCGACGATACCGCCGACGATGGAGTGGGTAGTGGAGACTGGCCAACCCATGCGGGTGGCAACGAGGAGCCACACTGCCGCGCCGAGAAGCGCGGACATCATGATGAAGGCGAACTCCATCGGGTCCAAACCGTGGATTGCGTTCAGGTCCACAATGCCGGAACGGACGGTGTCAGTAACCTCGCCACCAGCGAGGACGGCGCCCGAAACCTCAAAGACTGAAGCGACAACAAGCGCCTGCTTCATGCTCAGGGTGCCGGCACCGACTGAAGTACCGAAGGAGTTAGCAACGTCGTTACCGCCGATGTTGAACGCCATGAAGACGGCGAACGCGATGGTAATCAGAAGGATTGCCGTATTTGCCTGCGGGCCCACAAAGTCATAAGCCCAGAAGACAAAAATTACGATGTTGATTGCGAGAAGCCCGCCGAAGAAGAGGTGCCACCACTTATCTGAGGAGCTCGATTGCTCAGATGATGTGGTCCCGGTCGACGAACTAGTATTCGCTGGAGCCGAGGACATGCTCCACCTTTCTAAGTTACGTACAGAGAGCAAAAATAGGCACGCCAAAGAAGCCTGCTGTCTAATGATTTCTTAGATTGGTAAAGGCTAATTGCTAACTAGGTGACGGCGAGGTTAACAAATAATGAATTTAATTATCGCTATCTTCAGCTCTCGTCGGTGTAGCTGAAAGCGATAGCCGGAACTGTGTGCGGGGGTGTGTGGTGTTCTCGCATTTCGGCAGGACAAAAAGTATGCACATTTGCTACTTGCAGCTTTGCTTTCGGTTCGACCCTCCCGCTGTCTGCTAATGGCTTAACGGCGCAATAACAGCACGTTAATTCTTTGTGCTGATGGAGCCTTTGCTAGCTATGTGTGGCTACGTGAAATCTGAGCACTAGCCAAGAATAGGGGGCCTGCGCATTTGAAGGAATCGCTGATTAGGTTCAACTGCGGGACGAATGCGGCAAAAGAAATACCCGCGTCAGCCGCAAAGTGCGACTAACGCGGGCAGGGAAGAGGCAGAACCTCCTGTTAGCAAGCCAGCTAGATTCCCGCGGCGCTACTACCCCAGGAGGGGAGCAAGCTGCTTAGAGCTGCAGATCCGATTCGAAGTTAGCAACCTCGAGGCGATCAACAACGGTCGTCATGAAGCGACCTGCATCAGCGCCGTCGATCAGGCGGTGATCGTAGGTAATTGGCAGGAAGACCATGGCGCGAATACCAATGGCATCTGCCTCATTCTCGGTGACGACTACTGCGCGCTTCTTAATCGCGCCGGTGCCGACCATTGCGGCCTGCGGCGGAACCAGAATCGGAGTGTCGGTCAGAGCGCCCTCGGAGCCGATGTTGGTAATGGTGAAGGTGCCGCCGGACAGGTCGTTCGGGGTCAGCTTGTTGTTGCGAGCGCGGTCTGCGATGTCCGCAATAGCAGCAGCCAGCTCCGGCAGGGACATATCCTGAGCGTTGTGGATGACAGGGGAGAGCAAACCACGCTCGGTATCGACAGCGATACCCAGGTTGACCTGTTCGTGGTAGGTAATCTCCTTGGTCTCTTCGTTCCAGGAAGCGTTGACGTTCGGGTGGCTGACCAGAGCCTCAACGATTGCCTTTGCAAAGAATGGCAGGAAGGTCAGCTTTGCGCCGTGCTTCTTCTCGAACTCAGCCTTCTTAGTAGCGCGCAGATCCCAGATGGCAGTCATATCGGCCTCGTGGACCTGGGTCAGCTGTGCGGAAGTCTGCAGAGACTCGAGGGTCTTGGCAGCGGTGATCTCGCGGATGCGGTTGACACGCTGGGTGGTGCCGCGCAGCTCAGCGAGCTCAGGGCGAACGCCCTTGGTGGACCAGTTGGAGCCGGACTCAGCAGTAGTCTCCTGGCCGCCCTCGGCAGCGCGCAGAACATCCTGCTTACGAATGCGGCCGCCGATTCCAGAGCCCTCGACCTTAGTCAGGTCAACGCCGTGCTTGTCAGCCAGCTTGCGGACCAGCGGGGTGACGTAAGGAACGTCCTTGTTAGCGGAAGGCTTGGATTCAGCCTTCGGAGCCTCAGCCTTCGGAGTCTCCTTCTTCGGCTCTTCCTTCTTTGGCTCCGGCTTGGACTCTGCCTTCGGCTCTTCCTTCTTCGGCTCCGGCTTGGATTCAGCCTTTGGAGCTTCCTTCTTCGGTGCAGCCTTCTTTGGCTGGCCACTGCCAACGCGAGCGATGACCTCGCCGACGTCAACGGTGTCGTCTTCGTCGTAGAGGACCTCGAGCAGGGTGCCTGCGACCGGGGAAGGAATTTCGGTGTCGACCTTGTCGGTGGAAACCTCGAGCAACGGTTCGTCGACCTCGACGGTGTCGCCGACCTTCTTCAGCCAGGTGGTGATGGTGCCTTCGGTGACGGATTCGCCGAGCTCCGGCATCTCAACGTCAGTTGCGTCGCCAGCGTCAACGTCGGTGGAGTCTTCCTCAGTCTCCTCGTTAGCCTTTACTGGCTCCTCGTCCTTCTCGACTGCGGCAGATGCCTCTTCAGCCTCTTCCTTGGCAGCCGGAGCAGCGTCTGCATCGCCAACGCGAGCGATGACTTCGCCGACGTCAACGGTGTCGTCTTCGTCGTAGAGGACCTCGAGCAGGGTGCCTGCGACCGGGGAAGGAATTTCGGTGTCGACCTTGTCGGTGGAAACCTCGAGCAACGGTTCGTCGACCTCGACGGTGTCGCCGACCTTCTTCAGCCAAGTGGTAATCGTGCCTTCGGTGACGGACTCGCCGAGCTCCGGCATCTCAACATCAGTAGCGGAACCGGAGGCAGCCTTCGGTGCTTCCTTCTTTGGCTCTTCAGCGTCTTCCTTCGGAGCCTCTTCCTCGGTCTCCTCAGCGGAATCGTCAGCGCCTTCCGGCTCTTCGCCCGGCTCGCCGACCTTTGCGATGACCTCGCCAACATCGACGGTGTCGTCTTCTTCAAAGAGAATCTCGGTGAGAACACCGGCGACCGGAGATGGAATTTCGGTGTCGACCTTGTCGGTGGAAACCTCGAGCAACGGTTCGTCGACCTCGACGGTGTCGCCGACCTTCTTCAGCCAGGTGGTAATGGTGCCTTCGGTAACTGATTCACCGAGCTCCGGCATCTCAATAGAGGTCGCCATGTTTGTGCACTCCTCGAAAAGTTAAGAAATCTCGTTTTAAGACGGTTATTACAAATTAGCTTACAGGTTGAAAACTCTGCTTGCCCCGTGGGCTGCGCCCGCTTTCGACTGGTGCTTGGAATAGCTCATTCCAGCCATGATTCCAGCCGGGCGGGACGCAGTCGGATGACCGGCTACTTCGTTGCCAAATCCTCAATCACAGAGAACATCGTCCGAACCGGAACACCAGTGCCCCGCTTCGGGGTATAACCATACTCCCCGGTGGTGTTGAAGGCCGGACCGGCAACGTCGATGTGAACCCATTCAACATCCTCGCCAACGAATTCGCGCAGGTATGCAGCTGCAACGCTCATGCCACCAAAGCGAGAGTTCGTGACATTCCGCAGGTCAGCTACCGGCGACTTCAGGGCCTCTGCTAGCTCAACTGGAATCGGCATTGCCCAACCATTTTCACCAATGCTCTGAGACAGCTCTGCAACACGGTCACGGAACTCGTCGTTACCCAGGACACCCGGGGTGCGCTCGCCAAGAGCGACTAGCTGCGCACCGGTCAGGGTGGCGGTGTCAATCAGGTGAGTCGGATTGTCTTCGCAGGCGCGGACAATGGCATCTGCGAGTACGAGGCGGCCCTCTGCGTCGGTATTCAGAATCTCAATGGTCTTACCGCCGTACTGTGTGATGACATCGCCCGGACGGTACGCCTTACCGCCCGGCATGTTCTCCGCCATTGGAACGGTTGCGGTCACTGGGGTGGATACGCCTAGGCGAGCAGCCAGGACGACTGTGGCAATAACAGCCGCAGCGCCGCCCATATCGGAGATCATGTTCTCCATGCTGGCGCCCGGCTTCAGCGAAATACCGCCGGTATCAAAGGTGATGCCCTTACCGACCAGTCCCAGCGAATTCTCTGCCGACTCATCGCCCTTCCAAATCAGGCGCACCAGGCGCGGCCCGCGCGAGGATCCACCACCCACGGCATTGAGGCCTCCGAAACCGCCGGCGCGCAGAGCGTCGTCGTCAAGCACCTCGACCTCGAGCCCCGCGTCACGGCCTAGCGCTGCAGCAGCGTCAGCAAACGTCTCGGGGTAGAGGTGCGACGATGCTGTATTGACGAAGTCACGCGCGGTGGCAACGGCATCCACAATCGCTGCAGCGCGCTTTACGACGTCGTCATCAGCGCCCAACACAACCACCTTCTGGGTGGCCTCGTTGCTTTCTTCGTCGCTCTTCTGACCGGAGTAAGCGTAAGCGCCCAGCGCAAAGCCCTCGGCTGCAGCCTGCGGATCGATGGCGCCGAGAGTGTTAAAGACCACCTTGGCCTTGGTCATACGGCGCGCAGCGGCGCCGCAGGCACGGCGGATGTCCTCGGCATCCAGGTCCTCAGAACCCACGCCAACGCCCGTGACACTGTCGACATCCAGGCCAGCAGGAGCCGGGATGGTGGTCACGGACTCGGCCTTAGCGCTGGCGGAGACTGCCTCAAAGGAGGCGAGCAGCTGCTCTGCAACCGAACCGATGGCCTCGGGTGCGACCAGCTCGAGGCCATCCTCGCCGTCGATAAGCGCGACGAGAACCGCGTCGGCGTCCGCGGGCAGAGAGTTGTCGGCAGCGATGACCACGCGAGTGCCGATAGCCGGCAGGTAATTGGACAAAACAGCGGCGTTGCGAGAGGCGCCGAGCTGTGCCGAATCATTGTTAGCGGGGACTGACATGTAGTTGCATCTCCTTGTAGTCGTACTATGTGGTACACCACCGTATCCCTATTTGCCGGTTCGTGTCCTTCACCCCTGGACAGCGGACTGACGAGCCAGCGCCACGACTATTGGAATGTACCCGCGCCTAGTGCCCGCGACGCTGACATTGCCCTGACTAACACGGTCTTTCGGGGGCGAGTATTGATACGACTCGATCCTCGACGGTTTAGGATGAAAGACATGTCTGCTTTGGAATTTGCAATCGAACGTAACCCGAATCCACTCTCTGATGCCGAGCGCGAGGAGATTTTGGCCAACCCTGGTTTCGGTAAGCACTTCACCGACCACATGGTCCGAATTGACTGGACTGCAGACAAAGGCTGGCATGGCGCCAAGCTGCAGGCATACGGTTCGATTGAAATGCAGCCGTCTTCTTCGGTCCTGCATTACGGGCAGTCGATTTTTGAGGGACTGAAGGCGTATCGCATGCCGGATGGTTCCATTGTTACTTTCCGCCCGGAGCAGAACGCTCGTCGCTTCCAGCGCTCCGCTGACCGCATTGCAATGCCGCAGCTGCCGGAGGAGACCTTCCTCGAGGCAATCCGCCTGCTGGTTGAAGCCGATGCAGCATGGGTGCCGCCAGCTGGTGGCGAAGAATCCCTGTACCTGCGTCCAATCATGTTCTCCACCGAGAGCACCCTGGGCGTGCACCCGTCGAACTCTTACACCTTCCTGCTCATCGCTTCACCTGCTGGCGCGTACTTCTCCGGTGGTATTAACCCGGTGACCGTGTGGATCTCCCACGAGTACGTGCGTGCCGCGCCGGGCGGTACCGGTGCTGCGAAGTTCGCAGGTAACTACGCAGCTTCGCTGGCGGCTCAGCAGCAGGCAGAGGAAAAGGGCTGCGACCAGGTTGTGTGGCTGGACGCTGTCGAGCGCAAGTACATCGAGGAGATGGGCGGCATGAACCTGGCGTTCATCTACCCGGATGAGAATGCTGACGCGGGTGTTCGGCTGGTGACTCCAGAGCTGTCTGGTTCGCTGCTGCCGGGCATTACTCGGGCATCGCTGCTGCAGGCTGCTCAGGATCTGGGCATGAATGTCGAGGAGCGTCGCATTTCCACCGAGGAATGGAAGAATGATGCCACCTCCGGTGTTATGAGCGAGGCATTCGCCTGCGGTACCGCTGCAGTCATCACCCCGGTCGGTTTTGTGAAGTCCGCTGAGGGCGAGTTTGAGGTCAACGGCGGCGAGACGGGCGAGTGGACTATGAAGCTGCGCGAGCGCCTGACCGGTATCCAGCACGGCGAGGTTGAGGATACCCACGGTTGGATTTACAAGCTCGTTGAGGCTTAGTTTCGGCGTAGGTCGGCTAAGAAAAATTTAATAGTGGTTACTAGAATTAGTACTTTCGCAGCCCCTGTTTAGTATTCGCTGGTCAGGGGCTGCGTTTTTGCTTTGCTGGCTCCCCAACGGCTGTGCGATTTTCTCATGGTTCATGAATTGTTCAGACGGCATTTGTTTAGTCGTTAAAAACACCTCTAGCGTGACCGGGGTCACTGTGAAAAACTACCAACACGATTGATTTTTGTAGTTGGGAAAACAGTTTGAGGCGCTGTGATGGTGGTAGTTCAAGACTTTTTTAAAGATAGTTTTTCGTCAAGTAGTTCAAAGCGCCTAAGGGTAACCATCGTTGTCACTCTGTTGTTGGCTGCGTGGACGATTGGGTTTAGTGCGATTCCGGCTCCGGTGGCGGCAGCCCAAGATTCGCCTTCGCCGTCCGGGATGGAACAGCCCGCTCCTACGGGCGAAGGGGGTACGGGCGAAGCAAAAGCAGAGCTAATCATGGATCTGTCTGGTTCGATGCTTGCCGACGACGCCGGAGGCACCCGCCTCGATGCGGCAAAGCGCGCATCCACGGAGCTGATTGACTCCCTCCCGGATGATGCGCTGCTTGGCATGCTGGTTTATGGCCAGCGCGAATCCAGTGATGAATCCAACCGCGAACGTGGTTGCCAGGACATCGAGGTGCTGTCGCCTGTCCAAAAGGTCGACAAAGAAGGCCTGAAGAGCAGGATTGCCGGGTTGGAAGCTCAGGGCTACACGCCGATCGGCAATGCACTGCGTAAGGCGGCTGATGAGCTTGGCCCAGACGGTGAGCGGTCAATTATTTTGGTCTCTGACGGTATCGACACCTGCGCGCCGCCACCGGTGTGTGAGGTTGCGAAGGAACTGGCAGGGCAGGGTGTTGGCCTGACGATTCACACAGTGGGCTTCAAGGTCGATGAAGAAGCTCGCGCTGAGCTGGAGTGTGTTGCGCAGGTATCCGGTGGACAGAGCATGACTGCGGACGATGCTACCCAGCTTGCAGACCACATGAAGTTCTTGACTCAGCGGTCAGTGCAGGGCTACGAAACCACGGGTACTCCTTTCGAGTTCTCCGAGACTAAGGAAGGCGCGAAATGGCTCGGCGAGGGCAAGTACCAGACGACGCTGGTGCCAGAGGTTGCCCAGCACGATCGCACCCCGCTCTACTACCGAATCGCAGTGCCGAAGGGACACAACGCGATTGTTACCTCAAAGGTGTTAGCGAATATCGATGCTGAGGGTAAGGGCCAGCAGGATGTCCGAACTGAAGTTGACGAAATCATCAATGAAACTGGCGGAAAATGCCAGGACGACGGTCGTATGGGGTCGCTGACTGGCGCCGAAGCTAGTGCCGATTCGTGGACTCCAACTTCGGCTGATGCAAGCATTCTTGCATGGGATAGTGACCGCATCGAATCCAGTTGCGATCAAACCAAGTGGCTCGTCGCAAATAACGTGTGGGTCTATGACGGTGATTCAGTAGCGGACTATCGTGATGAACCGGTGAAGGTCGAGGTTAGCGTCCAGTTTGAGCCAGTGCTGAAGAAGCAGGATGCTGACAAACTAAATGAGGGGCGGTCTTCTTCGGCCGGCGACAAAGCCTACAAAAAGGCCACTTTTGGAGAGGCCAAGCCCGTAAACGGTGGCAATAACGCAGCCCAAGCGCCGGAAGTTAAATCTGGGGATACCATCTCTGACACAATCGTGCCCGGTGAACAGAAGTTCTACAAGATCCCTGTCGAGTGGGGTCAGCGACCAGTGATTGCTGCCCGCACTGGAAATTCGGAGCGCGATAATGCCGATTCCATGGGAGTTGCGCTGTTGAATCCATTCGAGGTTTCCGTGGCGGATGGAACAATGCACTTTTATCAGGATTCCGAGGACCTGAACTTGTCAACAGATCGTCCGGTCGAATACAACAACCGAGAATCTAATGTTGGAGGACGACCTGTAGCCAACGCCGGCTACTACTACGCGACTGTCCGAATGGCTAACTATCGCCCGGATGAAGAGGTCAGTGGCATCGATCAGCCGTTCCAGCTCGCATTCCTCCTGGACAACAAGCCAACTAAGGGGCCTGACTGGCGACCGACTGACAAGAACGGCCCGACTCCATCCGATAAGCCGATTCTGGCCAAGGGAGAGTCGGAACAGGAATCGTCAAAGGACTCGTCAGAAGATGCGTCGAATGAATCTGACTCCTCGGATACGGATTCTCAGGCATCCGCATCCTCGTCGGACATGGAAGATGAGGGCATGAGCCCGTTGGTCATTGGCACCGTTGTAGCAGTGGTCGCCGTGTTTATCGGCATTGCCGGCGCAATCGTCTACCAGAACAAGAAGCGCAAGGAGTAGACAAACCGTAAGATCAGAAAGTTCCTGAGCAGGGGGGGAGGGGAAGGCAGCAAAAGTGTGTCCGCCTGGCGTATCGCTGGCGGGCACATTTTTGCTACTTAGCCACAACAACTGACAACTCCAAGAATTAAGGGCTGCAGATGTGAAACTGTGTGAGTTTATGACACTTTCATG
>NZ_KV809157.1:183846-191714 GCF_001812455.1 Corynebacterium sp. HMSC076C10 | reverse complement strand
TTAGCGCCTGGCTTAGCTGCTGGCTTGGCACCCGACTTAGCAGCAGACTTAGCTGCAGCCTTGGTCGCTGGGGCCTGTGCAGACGCGTCAGCACCTGCGCCAGCGTTCTTCTCTTCGTAGACCTTCTTCATCTTCCTGACGACGGGTGGTTCCACCGTCGAAGAAGCGGTCTTAACAAACTCGCCCTGAGCCTTCAGCTCGGCGAGTAGTTCTTTGCTGGTGACCCCGAGCTGCTTAGCGAGCTCATGGACACGTAGCTTTCCGGACACTGCTCTCCTCACTAGTGGGGGCCGAGCAGCGCCCGATGGCGGATTCGTCCGCGCACCGAGAGCGCCTGCAGGGCTCCCTCTTATCTATTGCCGTTCATCGCTGATGCTTCATCGTGTGCTCATCAGTGTTCAGGTCTTTCTGTTGTCATTTTTCCTGCCTCCCTGCTTAGCGACACGCACATCGTCAGCGGGAGCGAAACCCTCCGCCGCTTCGTAGTGCGTGGCGATAAACTGTTTAACCGGAAACGCATCTACCTGCGTAGATACCTTCAGTGCGCGGCCAAATGCACGGCGCTTGTCGGCGATCTCCCAAGCCTTTAGTGTTGGGGTGATCCAGGCACCTCGCCCCTGCATCCGACGATGCGGATCAGCAACGACGGCTACTGAGCCATCTGAACGGGTGGTGGCGACAATGCGCAGCAGCTCCGAGCAATTGTGGCGCTGCTTAGTTGCAATACAGGTACGTGTGGGTGCAGGTGTATGAGTTGTCGAATTCGGGTTTATCACCCGCGAAGTCGTCATACTCCTGACGCACCCACCTTCCTGCTAAGAAATTCAGCGTGAAAATTCGCATAGGAAAATCACGCCTTGTCGTTTGGCCACCTCCCAGCATAACCCGAAAAGGCGGAAAAGTGCCAACCCCCTAGGCACTTTCCCGCCTCTTTCGCAACCGCTGGGACGCTGACGTTGCGTCTACTCCGCGTCGGAGTGGATATCGATTCGCCAGCCGGTCAGACGAGCTGCCAGACGGGCATTCTGTCCCTCCTTGCCGATAGCAAGAGAGAGCTGGTAGTCGGGCACCACAACGTGTGCACGGCGCTCGTCCATGTCCAGAATCTTGACACTAACTACCTTGGCGGGCGCCAGCGAGTTACCAACGAACTTCGCCGGATCCTCGTCGTAGTCGATGATGTCGATCTTCTCGCCCTTGAGCTCATTCATAATCGAGCTCACACGCTGACCGCGGGGCCCAATGCAGGCGCCCTTAGCGTTGAGGCCCTTGACCGTGGGGCGTACAGCAACCTTGGTGCGGTGACCGGCCTCGCGCGCAATGGAGATCAATTCCACTGCCCCATCGGCAACTTCCGGAACTTCAAGTTCGAAGAGCTTACGAGTGAGCTCCGGGTGCGTGCGTGACAGGTGAATCGCAACACCGCGCGGTGTCTTGTTCACACCGACGACGTAGCACTTGATGCGGTCACCGTGCTTGAGTTCCTCACCCGGCAGCTGCTCAGCCGGCATCAGAATACCGTCGCGGCCGTTGGCCTCCGAACCGATGTGGACGACGACAATGCCCTTTTCATTGGCATATACATCGCGCTGGACCACGCCGGAAATGACCTGGTTAGACAGGTCTGCGTATTCGTCGAGAACCTTGTCGCTCTCCGCATCCCGCAGACGCGAAAGGATGGTCTGACGGACAGCGAATGCTGCGGTACGCTCGAAGTCCTCCGGAGTGTCGTCCCATTCGGAGATGAGATTGCCCTCGTCGTCTCGCTCCTGGGCAAAGACTATGACGTCACCGGTCTCACGGTCGATTTCGACGCGCGCATACTGTGCCGGTGCGGTGGTATTACGGTAGCTTTCACGCAATGCTCGGGCGACCAGTCCCAGCATTTCGTCGACAGGAATACCCTTTTCCTTTTCCAAGGTTCGCAGGGCAGCTAGTTCAATCTTCACTTGTTATCCTCCAGCCTGGTCAAGGCATCGTCATAGTCTAGTCCCGCAAAATCTTTCTCGGCTGCGGGCGGATTAGAGAATTCAACTTGTACCACTGCACGGGCCACATTGGTTAATTGGACACGCTGACCAACAGCCTTCAAACGCCCCTTTGGCCCTTTAGAGGTAACGAGAATGATGGATTCTTCATCCGGCGACAGCGCACCAATGCGGGCTGCAATCGCGGAACCGTCGGCAAGCGAAATCTCCGCAATACGACCACGGTTACGACGCCAGTGCCGAGGCTGAGTCAGCGGTGCGTCAATACCAGGAGTGGAAACTTCCAAGGTGTAGCCCTGAGCGCCGAAGTCGGCTTCACCACGTACCTCCGCGGCATCCAGAGCCGAAGATACTTCATGCGTGGCTTGTTCCAGAACATCGAGGTCAGGACGCTCATCTGCGTCAACCAACACAATGACCTGTGACTTTGCGCCGGCGCGAACGACCTTGACATCTTCCACATCCAGGCCGATTTGTGCGAGCGCCGGGCTCACAAACTGTTCAATTTTCTCGGGTGCGGGTATCGCCATAGTCGTAGAGTCTACAGGTCAAGTACTAGGAATTGCGCACCTGGGCGGTTTCCACACACCGCGTTGACACAAAGTGCCGCCCGCCGTGGCACCATAGTGAGGTGATTGTTGAACCTCCCTCCCCCAGTTTTGCTTCCGCATCGCATCGCACTCGTACTCTCTCGCGCCGTGGCTTCCTCGCTGCTGCTCTCGCCGTGGGATCACTTCCTGCGCTTTCCGCGTGCTCGCATCTGGTGGCACCGCGCCCCGATTACGCCATTGAGGTTCTCCATGCGCTGGCGGCGCGCGATGCACAGTCGCTTAGCGACGCCAATCCTGACCTCGCAGCGGTGCGCTCCGCGCAGGTTACCGAACTGGATAAGGAAATCACACGCGCCTGCGGCACCCACAAGGACGGTAAACCTGTCGATGAATGTGGCTCGGACGTAGCAGTCCCAGGATCCCTGGTTACCGGTTCCGATGCGAAATTACTGCTCACGGACTCGCGAAACAATCCCGTACTGACGAATGCCCTGGATTCACGCACTGCATTGCGGGAGGAGCACACTGCGCGCCTCGCCACGGCTGTCGATGGCGGTATCGTCCTCGCTCTGCGTGTTGCGGGCGCTGAGTGGGAGGAGCTTGTCCCATTGATTCCCAGTGACAGGGATGAAATCTCGGGTGCCGAAGAACAGATGACTAAGGCACTGCAAGCCGAATACATGATGATTTACGGTGTCGGCGTAGCCGCACCACGTGTCGGAGGCGATACCACTACTGCACTTTTGGCCCGTGGCGAGCGCCACCGAATTTTGCGCGATCGTGCCCGACTAATTCTGGAGGATTCCGACGTTGAGGTGCCGGAGAGCGCACCTGGCTATATGCCGGAAGGCGCTCCTTCGCCGGATACGGCACCCGTCGATTACATGATTGCATTGGAGCGCTATTGTGCCCAGGCGTGGGAAGACGTATTGCTCGCTGCTAATAACCCTCGGATGCGTATGTTCGCGCTGCAGGCAGCTGGCGTGGCTGCCGCCGGAGCGGCAGCGCTAGGTGGCAACAACTTGGAGCCGTTGCCCGGGCTCTAAGCCTTGCGAACCAGCTCCGCGACGTGAGCTGCAATGCCGTCAGCGGCGACCTCGTCGGTCTCGTTGGTCAGGCGGTTACGCAGCTCCACCTTGCCGTCGGCGTAGCCACGGCCAAAGATGACCACAAACGGCATACCCAGCAGCTCGGCGTCCTTGAACTTCACACCGGGGCTGACCTTCGGACGGTCGTCGAAAAGCACCTCAATGCCCTGCTGGCTGAGGTCTTCCGCCAGCTGTTCAGCGGCCTCAGCTGCTTCGGCGTTCTTGCCGGCCACAGCGATGTGAACCTTGTACGGTGCCGCGGCAACTGGCCACTTGAGGCCCTTTTCATCCAACTGCTGTTCCGCGAGGACAGCGACCAGGCGGGACACGCCAATGCCGTAGGACCCCATCGTCGGACGAGCACGCTTACCGTTGACATCGAGGATGTCGATTTCAAAGGCGTTGGTGTACTTGCGGCCCAACTGGAAAATGTGACCGATCTCGATTCCGCGCTCGATCTTTAGCGTGCCATGCCCCTCCGGAGCCGGGTCGCCGTCACGCACCTCTGCGACATCGCAAATACCGTCAATCTGGAAGTCGCGACCAGCGACCACATCGACGATGTGCTTGCCTTCCTCGTTGGCTCCTGTAATCCAATTTGTGCCCTCCGCCACGCGGGGGTCAGCTAGGATCTTCACACCGTGATCGGCGAGCCCCTGCGGGCCGACGTAACCCTTGATTAGGAAGTCATTAGCTGCGAAGTCCTTGTCCTCCAGCAAGCGCGCCTCACCCGGTTCAAATGCGACTTCGAGACGCTTTTCATCGACCTCACGGTCACCGGGAACCAGGATTGCGGTGAGCTGTTCCGGCAGGGCGTTGCCCTCCTTATCGACCTTCTTCGGGTCGACGGCGACGAGAACGCACTTCAAAGTATCGGCAGCAGTGACCTCGCGTCCGAGGTCCGCGCCATTGGCCCAATCAACAAGTGCTGCGATTGTGGTGCAGTTCGGAGACTCGTAAACCTTCGCCTCCGGCTGTCCCTCAATCGGCTGCGGTTCGACTGCCGGAATCTTCACGGCTTCCACATTGGCGGCGTACTCACCGTCGGTGGAGACTACGAAGGAGTCTTCGCCACTTTCGCTAACAGCCAGGAACTCCTCGGAGGCCGAACCGCCCATAGCGCCGGAGGTCGCGTGGCAGATCTCGTACTTAATGCCCAGCCGGTCAAAAATTCGCTGGTAGGCACCGCGGTGCTGCTGATAAGAATTCTCCAGCCCCTCGTCGTCCATGTCGAAGGAATAAGAGTCCTTCATCACGAACTCGCGGCCACGCAGAATACCAGCGCGCGGGCGAGCCTCGTCGCGGTACTTGGTCTGAATCTGAAACAGCGTCGTCGGGAAATCCTTGTAGGAGCTGAAAAGATCCTTGACAGCCAGCGCGAACATCTCTTCGTGCGTCGGCCCCAGCAGGTAGTCCGCGCCCTTGCGATCCTTCAGACGGAACAGCTCGGGGCCGTATTCGGTCCACCGATTCGTCGCCTCGTACGGTTCACGCGGGAGCAGTGCAGGGAATGCCAGCTCCTGTGCGCCAATGCGTTCCATCTCCTCGCGCACAACCTTCTCTACGTTGCGCAGAGCCTTCAAGCCCAGTGGCAGCCAGGAGTACACACCAGGGGCAGTTCGCCGGATGTAGCCGGCACGGACGAGCAGCTTGTGGCTAGGGACCTCGGCGTCAGCAGGATCCTCGCGCAGTGTGCGCAGGAACAGCTGGGACATTCGCGTAATCATGAATGCTGATTTTACCCGTCGATCATTCTTCGCAACATGCGGGGCATTACTATGGTGCCCATGCTCGTAGTCCTACCCCCATCTGAAACCAAAGCCACTGGTGGCAGCCATCCCGCAGTGGACTTTTCCTCGCTGAGCTTCGGCTCCCTCAACCCCATCCGCGAGCGCATTGCAGCCGATCTCGTGGCGCTAAGTGCGAACAGGGAAGCCGCGATGGAAACACTGAAGCTGGGGCCGCGTCTTGCTGACGAAGTCACGGCTAATGCCGCACTCCTAGAGTCGCCGACCATGCCGGCTCTCGAGCGTTATACCGGGGTGCTCTACGACGCACTCTCCCCCAGCGATTTGCCGGAAACCGGCCGTGCTCGACTCGCCATCGGGTCAGCGCTCTTCGGCGTCATTGGCGGGGACGACCTCATCCCCCACTACCGTCTCTCTGGCACGGTCAAGCTCCCCTTCGCGGATCAGCCTGCCGACGCAGCTCCCACGATGAAGCGCCGATGGGGCACCGCCATTACCGAGGCTCTCAATGATGTCGACTTCCTCATCGACCTTCGTTCCGGCACCTACGCCAATTTGGGCAAAGTCAAGAGCGCGACAACGATGACCGTGCTCACCGCCGAGGGCAAAATCGTCAGCCACTTCAACAAGCACTACAAGGGCCTATTTGCCCGCGCCATCGCCCTTTCCGACACGGCACCGACCTCCCCCACAGAGGCCGTCGACATCGCACGCGCCGCAGGATACGACGTCTCGCTTGACGACGACACCCTCATCTTCCGCGTCCCAGAAAACTAAATGTCGTCGTTGTAGCGCTTCCGGCCTGCCACAATGGCGGCAATGAGCGCGATGACAGCGATGAAAATGCTGTCGTATCGCGAGCCTTCTCCGCCGAGGAGAAGGAGGCGGAAGATGATCATGGCTCCGAGGTAGAACACCAGGAAGGTCGCAGCACCCATCCAGATGGCGCTACGCAGCTGATCGTCGGCAAGCAGTCGGGTAACAAGCCCTGCCTTTTGCTGCTCTGGCTCACGCTTCCTCGACTTGTTGTTGCTCGACTTGTTGTTCTTACTCATCGCCCTCATCCAGACCGGCGACTTCACCGATGACGATAACCGCGGGCGGCTTGATTGCCTCTTCGACCATTTTCTCGCCAAGCTCGCCGAGTGTGCAGCGTAGCGACCTCTGATTCGGCAGCGTGCCGTCCTGTATGACCGCAGCCGGAGTCTTCGGGCTGCGGCCGGCCTTCATCAGAGCCTCGGCAATCTTCGGCCCGTTCTTAACTCCCATAATGATGGCAATAGTGCCGTGCATCCGGCCCAGCGCATCCCAATTGACCAGCGATGTCTTGTGCCCCGGTGGGACGTGACCGGACACGACAGTGAATTCGTGGTTGACGCCACGCATAGTAACTGGGATGCCAATTGTCCCCGGTACCGCCAGTGCTGAAGTAATACCCGGCACAACACGAACCGGTACCCCAGCCTTCTGTAGCTCCTGAAGCTCTTCAAAACCGCGGCCGAAGATGTACGGATCGCCACCCTTGAGCCGGACCACAAAGTAGCCCTCTCGGGCACGATGAACTAACAGTTCATTGATGCGCTCCTGAGCCATGGCGCGGCCGTAAGGAAGCTTGCCGGCATCAATAATCTCGACATCCGGCTCCAAGTCACCGAGCAGCGACAGTGGACCGAGGTGGTCTGCAACGACAACGTCGGCAAGCCGGAGCAGGCGACGCCCCTCAACGGTAATCAGACCGGGGTCGCCCGGGCCACCACCCACAAGCGCGACCTGACCAGCGAGGTCCCCAGCGCGCGACGCGCGACGGCCGGTCAGCGCCACAGGAGTAAGCGGGCTGGAAGCCCCGGTTTCATCGTCGACGAGAATACCTCGGCGGTGTCCCTCTAGAGTCACCTCACGCAACAACGCCTCGTCACAGCAGACCATGAGAGCCTTGCCCCAGCTCATCGCCTCGGTAAAACCGGTGCGGGTCAAAGTAATACGGCCGTCTGCAGCCCAGGCCTCAATCGCAGTTGTTACTTCCCCACCTTCACACACAGTGACATCAGCGCCAGAGTCCAACAGCCGAGGAATCACGCGCTCTGCAGCCGTGGAACCGCCAATCACCAACACACCGTAGTCTTTGAGAAGCAAACTCATAGCTAACACTTTACCCGGCGCACGAAGCGACAAAGCGACTGACGTTCCCCGGCGCACCCGCCGGATGAACATGCAGGTAACCGGCATGAATCCGCCCAGACTCGGAAACAAAGCCGTCGCGAACTGTTTCGCCTTGATATCCACGCCAACCCCAGGCTGGTTGCCACCCGGCCGCAGCAGCGACACTTGCGGTGTCATCGGTGAGGGCTGTCTTGTGGAACTCGTGACCGCGCACGCGCGTTCCTACCGGGCACAGCGCAGAATCAGTCAGCGCCACAGCCTCCCGGTACCCCAGCTTCAACCGTGCCATGTGCGCTCGCCCCGGGATGATGCCACACATACGGCGCCCACCGA
>NZ_KV809157.1:103729-183746 GCF_001812455.1 Corynebacterium sp. HMSC076C10 | reverse complement strand
CCACCGAGATCTTCAAGCAGCCAGAGCAGCCCCGCGCATTCGCCGTGAATCAGCGCACCATCATCGGCAGCCTGACGTAGATCGCGGCGAATGTCATCACGAATAGATAGCGCGTCGGCATGCTCTTCCGGGAATCCACCGGGCACGATGTAGCCTTCGGCTTCCGGCAGTTCGTCAACCAATGGGTCGAAATCCACGACCTCGGCTCCAGCGGCCTGCAATAGCTCACGGTGCTCTGCATAGGTAAACGAGAACGCAGGACCCGCCGCGACCGCCACGCGCACGCGGCGATTAAGAGCCAGCGGTGCAACGAACTGTGCAGGGTCCCATGGTTCGGCTGGATAGGGCTGCCGGGCAAGCTGGATAATCCGGTCGATGTCGATGTAGGTCTCCACCAAGTTGGCCATCGATTCAATGACCGCTTCTAGCTGCTCACCCTGCTCGACCGCAGTGACCAGCCCCAAATGCCTGCTGGGCACCTCAATATCAGTCACTCGCGGAATAGCACCGAGCACCTCGACCCCCATGGCCTCCACAGAACGGGTAATGATGTCCGCATGCCGCGGGCTGCCCACCTGATTAATAATCACGCCACTGACACGGACGTCAGTGCGAAGCGTGGAGAAACCGTGGACAACAGCCGCAGCCGACTGCGACATATGCCGGGCATCAATCACCAACACCACCGGAAGTCCCAACAGCGAGGCAATCTCAGCCGTCGACCCCTCCACCGATAGCGGGTCGTCACCAATGCGGCCGTCGAAAAGCCCCATAACCCCTTCGACCACCGCAATATCGCTGTCGGCAGCTCCATGTGCGTAGAGCGGCCCAATCATCTCAGGCGCGCACATAAAGGAATCCAGATTGCGCCCGGGACGACCAGCGGCTACCCCGTGATAGCCAGGATCAATATAGTCGGGTCCGACTTTGAAAGGTGCCACCGCGTGACGGCGCGACAGTGCACGCATCAGCCCCGTGGAGATTGTCGTCTTTCCCGTGCCTGAAGCTGTCGCCGCGATGACAATTCCAGGCGCTACCACTCGATGCCCTTTTGTCCCTTACGTCCGACATCCATCGGGTGCTTAATCTTGGTCATCTCCGTCACCAGATCCGCGACCTCCACGAGCTTCGGATCCGCATCGCGGCCAGTCATCACCACATGCTGGCGGCCGGGACGGTTCCTCAATGTCTCCACCACATCGTCGACATCAATCCAACCCCACTTGATTGGGTAGGTGAACTCGTCGAGGACGTAGAAGTCGTGCACCTCATTTTCCAGGCGGCGTTTAATCTCCTGCCATCCCTCGGCAGCAGCTGCCGCATGGTCCTCCTCAGTGCCCTGCTTACGCGACCAAGACCAGCCTTCTCCCATCTTGTGCCATTCGACCGGGCCGCCTTCCCCCGTGTCGTCGTGAAGCTCGCCCAATCGGCGCATGACAGCTTCCTCGCCAACCTTCCACTTTGCCGACTTCACAAACTGGAAGACACCGATATTCATCCCCTGATTCCACGCGCGCATCGCCATACCGAATGCCGCGGTGGACTTGCCCTTACCTGGGCCCGTATGCACCGCAGTAATCGGAATCATGCGACGCTGCCTGGTGGTCAGTCCATCGTTGGGAATTGATTTGGGGTCAAGCTTTCCTTGTGCCATGGTCTCGATGATAGGCATGGACCACGCCCGCCACGGCTTCGGCATTGAGTTCGGAGAGATTTATGCAGGTCGCACCCAATTCCACGCTGAGTTCCTGTGCCAGCCCCAGCCGCACGCGAGAGCGCTCACAGTCGATAACCACCGTCGCCGCCAACGCTTGACGACGGATCTTTGCGGCCACAGCCCTCGCCTGCTGCAGGCCATTTTTACCCGTTGCTCGGCCGTCGGAGAGCAAGACCATGATTGCGCGCCGTGTGGGCTCCCTATGGGCTTCCCGAACTACCACTTCGTGTGCCTTCAGCAATCCTTCGGCCAATGGAGTTCGGCCACCAGTGCGGACATCTGCGAGGCGACGTACTGCGGTGTCGATAGACTTCGTCGGCGGTAAAACTAATTCGGCGTTATTTCCGCGGAAAGTAATAACAGCGACTTTGTCGCGGCTTTGGTAGGCATCACGCAGCAGCGAAGTGACCGCGCCGGTGACGGCTGCCAGTCGGTCGCGTGCTGCCATGGAACCCGAGGTGTCCACGACAAAGACGACCAGATTGGACTCCGTTCCTTGTCGGATAGCGCCGTGAACGTCCGCCGGTTCCAGGGGAATCATGGAGTCGCCCATGCGGACGCCACGATTGGCCGCCGCCAGCACTGTCGCCGGCACGTGAAGACCATGGCCTCCCCGCTCGGCACCAATGGTGCTGCCCCGCGGGCCAATGGCCTTGGAACGCCGACCGGAATCCCCTTGACCGACACCGTCGACGCTGATTTTACGAACGGCGAAAGGGGGCGCCTTCAGCGGCGCGACCTCCCTTCGATCCCGAGGAATTCGACTGTTGTGGCTCCTGAGGTTCGGAGTTGGAGTCGAACTGGGAGACCTGCTCAGCATCGGGCTCTGGATTCGACTCCGGACTTGACTCTGGCCGATTCTGGTCATCTCGGAACTGCTCCTCTGCATCCTGCAGAGCATCGTCGAGCTGTTCCTGGTCCAGTCCTGGTTCATCAAAGGGGTCACGGCGACGACGGTGCGGCAGTGCCATTTCCGCAGCTACCTTAATGTCTTCCGCAGTGATCTCAATTGGATTGCCGGGCGCCGGCTGCGCCGACTCGTCCCCGGCTACTCGCCAGGCAGCGTGAGCGCGGGCGGTACGTGCAATGACGATGTCGGCACGCATCCCGTCCACATCAAAAGCAGCGCACACAGTGGCAATTTGACCGAGAATGCTGGGAGCCAATTCAACGTCGTCAAGCAGTGCGCGTGCGCGATCGATGCGGGCGTGCAGTGCCTCGTCGTCGGCGGCGAACCGCGTGACAAAGCTCTCCGGGTCGGCGTCAAAGTCGAGCCGGCGGGCGATGATTTCCGCGCGGACAACCGGATCCTTGGATGCGGTGACGTCGATGGCGAGACCAAAGCGGTCGAGAAGCTGGGGACGCAATTCGCCCTCTTCCGGGTTCATCGTGCCGACCAACACGAACCTGGAGGTTGCGGAGTGCGAGATGCCATCGCGTTCAACAACCACGCGACCGGTGGCTGCGGCATCGAGCACGGAGTCAACGAGATGATCCGGCAGCAGGTTAATCTCGTCGACATAGAGAATGCCACCGTCAGCCGCGCTGAGTAGTCCCGGATTGAACTGTGCGTGTCCGGTAGTCAGGACGGTCTCCACATCGATGGAGCCTACGACTCGATCTTCCGTAGCGCCGAGTGGCAGGTTTACCAACGATCCGCTGAGAAATGGCGCCAACGCGCGGACCGTAGTGGTCTTGGCTGTGCCCTTCTCACCGCGGATGACGACACCACCAATCTCCGGGGATAGCGCGGTCAGAATCAACGCAAGCTGTAGTCTCTGCTGCCCGACGATCGCAGTAAAAGGAAAAGTGGGCTCTGTTTGTGCAGTGGTCGCTGACGTGATTTTTTCCATAAGCACAGTTCTACCCCACTGCAAGCGGATGGCTCACAGCGGGGTAGAACAATGTTGGCTTAATTGAACTCTCTGAAGCTCTTCAGCGAGTTACTAGCGCTCCAGCTTCAGGGTCTTCTGGGAAGCCTCCCAGACCTCCTTGAACAGAGCCGGGTCATCAGCCAGGTGCGTACCGTAGGACGGGACGAGCTCCTTCAGCTTCGGGGCCCACTTGCCCATGTGACGGCCGAAGCAGCGCTCAATCAGGCTAATCATCACAGCCGGAGCGATGGAAGCGCCCGGGGATGCACCCATCAGGCCGGCAATGGTGCCGTCCCACGAGTTGATGACCGCGGTACCGAACTCGAGGGTACCGAAGACCGGAGCCTTCATCGGCTTAATGACCTGGACGCGCTGACCAGCGACGATCAGCTCCCAGTCCTCTGGGCGAGCGTTCGGGACGTACTCACGCAGGGACTCAATACGTGCGTCGAAGTCCTTCAAAACCTCAGTAATCAGGTACTTGGTCAGCCCCATCTCCTGGACACCAACACCCATCATGGACGGCAGGTTGGCCGGACGCAGAGACTTAATCAGGTCCAGGTTGTTACCGTTCTTGAGGAACTTCATGTTCCAACCGGCGTACGGGCCAAAGAGCAGGCCGCGCTTGCCGTCGATAACACGGGTGTCCAGGTGCGGAACGGACATCGGCGGCGTGCCGACGGAAGCCTTACCGTAGACCTTGGCGTCATGCTTAGCAATGACTTCCTCGTTGGTGCAGCGCAGCCACTGGCCGGAGACCGGGAAGCCACCGAAACCGCGAATCTCGTTAATACGAGCCTTCTGCAGCAGCGGCAGTGCGTCACCGCCGGCACCGACGAATACGAAGTTGGCAACCAGGGTGCGAACGTCCTTGGTGTGCAGGTTCTTCACGGTGACGATCCACTTGGAACCGTCGCGCTTCAGACCGGTGACCTCGTGTCCGTAGCGAATCTCAGTACCCATATCGGACAGTGCGGCCAGGTACTGCTTGGTCAGTGCACCGAAGTTAACGTCCGTACCATTCGGGTTACGAATAGCGGAGACCGGCTTGGAGAAGTCACGACCCTCGGACATCAGCGGAAGGTACTCAGCGAAACGGTCCGGATCCTCAATGAGCTCCTGACCGTGGAACAGTGGCTCCTTCTCAAGTGCCTCATAGCGACGACGCATGAACGCCATCTGCTCCGGACCCTGAGCGAAGGTGGTGTGATCAACTGGGTTGATGAATTCCTTCGGGTCAGTCAGGGTGCCGTTTTCAATCAGCGAGGTCCACAGCTGGCGGGAAACCTGGAACTGCTCATTAATGAGCTTAGCCTTGGTGACATCGACCTTGCCGTTCTTCTCCGGCGTGTAGTTCAGCTCGCACAGAGCAGAGTGGCCGGTACCAGCGTTGTTCCACGGGGAGGAAGACTCCTTGGCGGGCTGATCGAGACGCTCGAACAGAACCTGTGACCAGGATGGCTCGAGCTCCTTGAGCAGCACACCCAGCGTCGCACTCATTACACCTGCACCAATGAGGACGACGTCTACCTCGTCGCCACTGGAAGCAGGAAGCTTGTTATCAGCCATTTTGCTGTCAACATCCTTACTAACTTGATTAGTGATTCAAACTAGCGCTCGCTCACATGCGCGCACACAACTAAAGACGCAAAAGAGAGCTACCGTCTCAGTCCATAATCTATTGTGGCACACATTCCCACTACCCCCGGTAATCGGCGCTAGGCTTGACCCTGTGACTACCGATATTCCCGATTTCGTTACCCCCACCTTTAACCCCGATAACCTAGGCGAAGACTACAGTCAACATGTCATCGAACTCGGCCAGGATCCCGACGGTGAGGGATCCGTACACGCGGTATTGGTCCGCTACTGCCCCGACTCGTCGGCAAGCGACTTCCAAACGCGTCCGGCGGTTCTATGGATTCACGGGATGTCGGACTATTTCTTCCAGAAGCACGTAGCGGAACGGTACCACGCCGAAGGCTACGCCTTTTACGCTATTGACCTGCGTAAGTGCGGGCGCGCGCACCAACCTGGGCAGACTTGGCATGGCTGCAGCGATCTGACGAATTACTTCGAGGATCTCAACAGGGCACTCGCAGTGTTAGACCACGCCGGTCATACAACTGTCACTGTTAATGCGCACTCCACTGGTGGTCTCATTGCCGTGCTCTGGCTCGATTGGTTACGAAGCACAGGCGGCCATTGCCCGCAAGCACCCAATATTTCCGTCACAGCTGCCGTCTTGAACTCACCGTGGCTGACTCTGCACGTTTCCCGGGCAAAGGCTCCCGTGTACTCGCTGGTGACTCGTGTTATGTCGCGGATTCGCCCCAACAGTCTTATTCCAGTGCAGTCTGCGGGCGGCTATGGAAAATCCATTAGCGCCGACCACCAGGGACGCTGGGAGTACAACCGCACTTTCAAGCCGCTGGCTGGCCATGACAAGAACTGGCGTTGGCTCAATGCCATCATCGTCGGCCAGCAACGTGTCAGCCGCGGTATCGATACCGGCGTGCCGACGCTCGTTCTCCACTCGGACAACTACCTTCTCGGTTCCGACTACACACCGGAACTCAGCCGCGTTGACTCTGTCCTCAACACTGAGCAAATTGCCGATGCCACTGCCCACTTGGGACCGCAGGCTCGCAACGTCGCGATTCCGGGTGCTCTCCATGACGTCTACCTTTCCGCACCCGAAGCACTAGACCGCGCTTTTAATGAGACATTCCAGTTCCTTGCCACAGTCAATCCAGGAGACAGCTCAAAATAGGAGCACAGAATAGGAACTCGGAATAAATCAGCATTCAGTACGGTTGAACCAAACTAGTTTGACCAGAATGCTAGGAGTGCTTGTGACCACTGAGAATTCGCCTGAAACTACCCCACGCCACTACGACGTCGTCATTATCGGAACCGGGTCCGGCAATTCCATTCCAGCCCCGGCCTACGACAATGTCCGTATCGCTCTGGTGGAGGAAGGACGTTTCGGGGGTACTTGCCTCAACGTTGGGTGTATTCCCACCAAGATGTTCGTTCTGGCCGCTGATGCCGCCCGCAACATCCGCGAGGCCAGCCGCCTGGGCGTGCACGGCACCTTCGACTCCGTTGATCTCAAGCAAATCCAGGATCGCGTTTTTGCCCAGCGCGTCGACCAGATTGCCGACGGCGGCGAGGCATACCGCCGCGGGGACGAGACTCCCAATATCGATGTCTACGACCGCCACGCAACGTTCGTCGGCCGCCGCACTATTCGCACTGGCATCGGCGAGGAAACCGTCGACATCACAGCCGACAACATCATCATCGCTGCAGGCTCCCGCCCTCACGTTCCGGGCCTCATCGCAAACTCCGGGGTGGATTACTACACCAACGAGAACATCATGCGCGTCGACAAGCTCCCGCGCGAAATGATCGTCGTCGGCGGCGGCTACATCGCTAGCGAGTTCGCGCACGTCTTCGCATCCTTCGGCACGAAGGTGCACATGCTGGTGCGCTCCGATGTCATGCTGCGTGGCTCAGACGCCGCTATCTCCGAGCGCTTCCATGAGGTTGCCGCCCGCGACATTGACATCCGCATGAACACCTCCATCACTGCGCTCTCCCAGGAGGGCGAGATCGTCACGGCCACGCTTGACGACGGCACGGAGCTCGCAGCCGATGCCCTGCTCGTGGCAACCGGACGCATCCCCAACGGTGACCGTATGGACCTTGCAGCCGGTGGTGTGAAGATGCACGACGATGGTCGCATCAAGGTTGACCAGTACGGCCGCACCTCTGCCGAAGGTGTGTGGGCGCTGGGCGATGTCTCTAGCCCGTACCAGCTGAAGCATATTGCCAACCATGAGGCCAAGGTTGTCTTCCACAACGTGCTGAACCCGTCCGACCTGCGGGCATTTGACCACCGCTACATTCCGTCCGCAGTCTTCTCACATCCGCAGATTGGTCAGGTCGGTATGACCGAGGACGAAGCTCGCGCCTGGGCTGCGGAAAATGGCACGGAGATTACCGTGAAGGTACAGAACTACGGCGATGTCGCCTACGGCTGGGCGCTGGAGGAACGCGACGGCTTTGCCAAGTTGATTGCCGACCGCTCCACCGGCCGCCTGCTGGGTGCGCACTTCATCGGCGAGCAGGCTGCCACTCTAGTGCAGCAGTGCATCCAGATGATGAGCTTCGAAATGGATGTGCGCGAAGTTGTCAAGGGCCAGCACTGGATCCACCCAGCACTGCCAGAGCTGATTGAAAACGCAATCCTGGGCCTGGAGTTCGATAACTAGCCCAGCTGTTCAATACCTGTGGCCTGGGCCAATGCGGGCCCAGCCAGGTACTTCTCGACTGCATTGGCCAACAGGTCGACCTGCAGCAGCCGTTCTCCGGCAAACGAAGTATTAGGACTGACCTCAAAGCCGTCCCGACCGACGGCAACTGCAACTTCCATCAGCAACTCACGGCGCGCCTGATCATTTTCCAGGTAGCCGTGGCGGTGCGTGCCCATCACCATGCCACGCCGCGCCCCTTCTTCAGGCTCAGTGATAAAAGGCGCCTCGCTGCTTCGCACAACCTGTCCATTGTGGACTTCGTAAGAGCCATCCGGGTGGCTCACCAGCGTCTTCGTCCCCGCGAATTCAATGTCGGTATCGAACACGCCAAGCCCGTTCACTGTCCCGGCTACCGACTCCACCGAGTCAGTGATGGTGGTGCAGAGCATTTGGAACCCACCGCAGATGCCAATCAGCGGCAACCCCCGGGCAGCTCGGTTCTCCAGTACGTCGTCAAGCCCACGCTCGCGCAACCACTTGAGATCGGCGACCGTCGACTTCGTCCCGGGCAACACGACCAGGTCGGCGCGAGCAACGACCGACGGATCGACCGTCCACTGCACGTGTACCCCTGGTTCACAGGCAAGCGCTTCGATATCGGTGGCGTTGGACACGCGCGGCAAGCGAATGGCGGCCACGGACAACGTTTCCGTACCCAGCGGTGCGTTCGCCGGCCCTACCGACGCACCAGCGACTGTGCCGAGCGAATCCTCCGCATCGATCCACAGCCCCGGAATAAAAGACACTACGCCGAGTACGGGCACGCCGGTGTGCTCGCGCACCACGTCCAATCCCGGTGTCAACAGCGAAACATCGCCCCGGAACTTGTTGACGATAAAACCGGTAATCCGCGCGCGGTCTTCGCGGCTCAAAATTGCATGCGTGCCGACGAAATGTGCAAGCACCCCACCGCGGTCAATGTCACCGGCGACCACAACCGGCAGATCAGCGAGCTCTGCCAACCCCATGTTGGCAATGTCTGACTCTCGCAGATTGACCTCGGCAGGACTACCAGCGCCTTCGCACAAGACGACATCGAACTGCCCCCGCAGCTCTTCCAATGTCTCCGCAACTACTCCGCGCAGCGCTTTTCTCCGCGACCGGTACGTCAGAGCGCTCACATGCCCATCGGCCTTGCCCTTCACCACCACCTGACTAGTGTGGTCCGAGCCCGGCTTGAGAAGCACCGGGTTAAAGGAGACATCCGGCTCCAGACCACAGGCGAGCGCCTGCAGAGCCTGCGCGCGCCCAATCTCGCCGCCGTCGAGCGTGACAGCGCAATTGTTGGACATGTTCTGTGCTTTGAAGGGTGCGACCTTCACGCCGCGGCGCGCGAGCAGCCGACACATGCCGGCGACCAGAACCGACTTACCGGCATCTGAGGTGCAGCCGGCAATCAGAGCTGCAGGGGCCTGCACGGGTTAGGCCTCGGGCTTCCAACCAGTTTGGAACTGACCTGGCACGTTCTGCTCATCCGGCAGAGTGAGGATTTCATAGCCGTCGGAGGTCACCAACACCGTGTGCTCGAACTGGGCGGTGAACTTGAAGTCATCATTCTGCACAGTCCAGCCATTATCCCAGATGTGGTACGGCAGCTCACCGAGGTTAATCATCGGCTCAACAGTCAATGTCATGCCCGGCTCGAAAATAGTGTCCTGGCTCGGCTCATCGTAGTGCAGGACAATCAAACCATTGTGGAACGTGGTACCGACACCGTGACCGGTGAAGTCCCGAACGGTGTTGTATCCAAAACGCTTAGCGTAAGACTCGATTACGCGGCCGATGACATTAATCTCACGGCCCGGCTTGATGACCTTAATGCCGCGCATGGTGGCGTTGTAAGTGCGCTCCACTAGCTGGAGGTGCTCCTCCGAGACATTGCCCGCGAGGAAAGTCGCGTTGGTGTCGCCGTGGACACCGTTCTTGTATCCGGTGACGTCGACATTGACGATATCGCCGTCTTCAATAACCTGAGTATCCGGAATACCGTGGCAGACAATCTCATTAAGAGACACACAGCACGACTTCTCAAAACCGCGGTACCCCAGCGTGGACGGGTAGGTGTCGTGATCCAACAGGTACTCGTGCACCACCCGGTCAATCTCATCCGTGGTCACGCCCGGAGCTACGGCCTTGCCGGCCTCCACCAACGCGTTGGCAGCAATGCGAGAGACCTCTCGCATATTTTCAATATCTTCCGGAGTCTGTACCAGCGGCTCGCCGACGCCTTCCTGAACCTCGTCCTTCCAGGCGTACTCCGGCCGTTCAATATGTGCCGGAACAGTGCGAATTGGCGTGGACTTTTGCTGAGTAAGTGGAGAACGCTGAGTCATGGAACATACTCTACCCCTACCCCCGGATTAGCCTTTCGGCCTGTGCCGGTTTCGAAGCCAGAAATGCTCTAGCCCTCGTCTCCTGAACCTTCATCCATATTGGCGAAGAAGGCATCGGTAATCGCCACCGCATGTTCGGATCCACCACCGCCGACGATGAGCGTGGCGAAGGCCAAGTCATCTCGATAGCCAGTGAACCAAGCGTGCGAGCCACCTCCATACTCGGCCTCACCGGTCTTGGCGTAGACCTCACCGCGTCCGGCAATGGCCGAACCGGTACCGGAGGTCACCACCGCCCGCATGAGTGAGCGAACCTCGTTCAAAACCTCAGGTGGAAGTGGCTTCGACGTCTGCGACTGCCACGTTCCCGCGCTTGGCACGAGTGACGGCGTCGGAGTGCGCCCGGCCGCCACCGTCGCGGAAACCAGCGCCATGCCAAACGGGCTGGCCAAGTCATTGCCCTGTCCATAGCCCGCATCGATACGCTCGACTTCATCACTACCGTCAGACACGCTGCCGGTAATAGTGTCGAGGCCCGCGATGTGATAGTTGATTCCGATGCCGAAGTTCTTGGACTCCTCCTTGAACTGCCCTGGTTCCAACTTGTGGGAGATGTTGCCGAACGTGGTGTTGCAAGACCGCGCGAAGGCATCGCTCAGCGAGGTATCCCCGACACCACTTCCGTTGTAGTTGGTGACAATTCGCGGACCGATTTCCATCGAACCTGGGCACGGCACAGTCGATCCCGCATTTAGTCCCTCGTGCTGCACACCTGCAGCGGCAGTGACAATCTTGTACGTCGATCCCGGCGGGAACTGTCCCATCAGCGCAAGGTCACCGTCCTTGTCTGCTTCCGCCGTCTGGGCTACCGCCAGAATCTTGCCCGTAGACGGCTGCACAGCCACCAGCATTGCCTTCGCATCTTGCCGCGTATCGACTGCCTTCTGCGCTGCGTCCTGCACCTTTTTACTAATCGATGCCTGCACCGCCGGGGCTACATCCGGAGACACCTCATAGAGCGTGCCGACGACTGCTCCGCCCTCGTTGGCCGCCACGATCTTCCAGCCATCGGCACCGTGATCACCAGTGTCCACTAGCCTTTCCACACGGCTCATCAAATCAGGCGCAAACCCCGGGTCGGGTCGCACCATCGCTGCTTCATCGTTAACAGAAATTCCGTCAATGTCCGCGAGCTCATCCTTGACTCGCTGTGGCGTGGATGCCGGCAGCACAATCAGCGAAAAGTTACCCTTCCCACCAGCTGCCTGCTCCCCCACTGCTCGGGCGTCGAGCTTCGGACCATCTTCCGGCATTTCATTATTGATGACCGTCGCCGCCCGGTTAATCGACGACTGCACATTCTCCGCCCCATCGCGGTTGAGAATTACCCGGTGCACAGTCCCCGGCTCAAGCAAGGCCGCACCGTCCGAACCAACCACAGACGGACGTGGAGCTGCGATAGTGCGCAATTCTGGGTGCTGATTACGCCCCAGCTGTGGATGCAGGGATGCTGGCGACCAGCGCAACGCCCAATCCCGTTGCCCAGCCTCAGTCTTGGTCAGCGTGAAAGTGGTGTCATATCCCCAGCGTCGCTGATGCGGCAGCTGCCAATTCATGGTGACTTCGGCCGAGGACTGATTCGAGCTGGTATCGATACCCTCGATTTCATAGTCAAGCCCCTCCGGCTGAAGGCCGTCGGTGGCCGCATTCAGATCCCCCTCAGCGGAATCCGGATGATCGGTCAGCGCCGCCGCCTTAGCGACATCCCCTCCCGCCAGCGCCCCAAGGAATTCCTCAAGCACCTCGCGCCCGGTGTCAGGCCGCGGCGTACACGCGGCGGATGACAACACCAGACCCGTGATTGCCACAGCCGAGATACTGCGAAGCAGGGGCTTGCGGCGCGAAGTTTGTTCCATGTGGGCTGACGTTAGCACCGCTTTGCTTTACGACGACGCTGGCGCGCCGCAACCTGCTATCAGCGGTTCAGCACAATTGGATTGACCACGTCAGCAGCCATAACCAGAACGCCGAAGACCAGCAAAACTGCGGTAAAGGCCATAGTAATTGGCATGAGTTTGGTGTAATCGGCAGGCCCAAGCGCAGGCTTACCGAACGCCTTGCGAATCAGGTCGCGGATGCGCTCATAAATAACAACGGCGATGTGGCCACCGTCGAGTGGCGGCAACGGCACGAGGTTGAACACGGCCAGGAAATAATTGAGGTTAGCCAGCAACAGAAAGAATGAAGGCCACTGGTTCATCTCCACCAATTCACCACCGGCACGCGACGCGCCGACGACACTCATTGGGCTGGCCGGGTCACGCTGAGCACCAAAGATAGAGGCGACCACGCCGGGAACCTTCTCCGGAATGGAGAGCAGCCCGTTCCAAACCGCCCCGAAAAGGCTGCCTGTGAAGCTGGCCGCACCACCGATGGCAGTCACTGCGTTGTACTCGTGGAGGATGGTCTCTGGGCGCTGGAAGGCGATACCAATTGCTGGCTGGTCGATGTCCTGCCCGTCGTTAGTCTTGCGCTTGACGACTTCCGGGGTGACCGTGACCGTCTGGGTGCTGCCATTGCGGTCGATGGTCATTTTGATGTCGCCACCTGCAGAGCTACCGATGAGAGACACAGCCTCGGGGTAGGACGTGATCTTGGTGCCATTGATCTTCTCAATCACATCTCCGGCACGTAGCCCTGCGCGCTCTGCAGGACCGGAACCAGTGCAGGGCTCCAGCGTACCGTCGGCACGCTGTGCCGGCGAGACGCACTGCACCGCCTGAATGCGTGGCGCCATTTCCTTACCCATGTTGGGCAAACCCCACGTCACGGCAATGAAGTAAAGAATGATGAATCCAACGATGAGGTTCATTGCCACCCCACCGAGCATCACGATAATGCGCTGCCACCACGGCTTCTTGTACATGGCGTAGGGTTCTTCGGCAGGAGCGATGGGATCCATTGCCGTCATGCCTGCGATGTCGCAGAATCCGCCAAAGGGAATTGCCTTTACTCCATACTCGGTGTCATGCCCACCTGCCGCAGCGTGATGCCGCTTGAAGGAAAACAGCGTTGGGCCGAAGCCAATGAAGTATCGACGCACTCGCATTCCACACAGGCGAGCTGCGGTGAGATGGCCCCATTCGTGAAGGGCGATTGTCACCGCGATGCCGATTGCGAAGAGTAAAACTCCAAGAAGAAATGTCACGAGTGCTCACCCTACCCCCACTTTGGGCAAACGAGCACACCGGCGAACAGTTTCCGGCCGGGCTAAGTCCCAATTTCAGCAAGTTCTAAGGTATCCTTACACCCGATACTCAAGATTGTCTGAAAATGCGCTCAGTCGCTTTCAGCAAAACCGCAGATAGACTGAAGTGCATATAGAGTGCAATTCGCCGAAAGTGTTAACAGGAGGACTTTCAAGTGAGCAACCACGAGCCAAAGGAAGAAATTTACCGCGGCGTCAGCACCCTCGACGAGCCGTCGGCGAAGTGGGGCTGGCACGGCATTAGCAAGAGCGCTATGCAGAAGGCCGGCTGGATTTCCGTAATCTTCCTGCTGGGCATGACCATTGGTAACCACAAGGGCAACGTCGAGAACTGGTGGCTGGTCGTCATCGCCGCCCTGATTGCTATTGGCCTGCTGTTGCAATTGTTCGCCCCGCAGGGTTCTCAGGTTCGCACCGTTACCGGTCACAACAAGCCGGAAGGCCACATTGAGCCGGAGTGGGCACGCGACCAGGTAAACGGCACTGGCGTCTACGCTAACCTGACCGACTCTCAGCTGCGCTCCTGGAACCGCCTGCCGGAAGGCCAGAACCAGTAGAGTTAGCCACTTTTGCTGAAAGTCTGGCCTAACAGCTCTATAGCAACAGCTCTATAGCGCTACAGCGCACAAAAAGATCCGCACCGAATTCGGTGCGGATTTTTTGCTACTTGTCGGCTAAACCTCTTCGGCCGCCAGCTGACCACACGCTGCCGCAATCTCGTTGCCACGGGTATCGCGGACCGTGCACGGTACCCCCTGCGCCTGTACGCGGCGGACGAACTCCTCCTGCTGCTTCTTCGGAGAGGCATCCCACTTCGAACCCGGAGTTGGGTTGAGCGGAATGAGGTTGACGTGGACACGTGAGCCCAGAGCATTATGGAGCTTCTTACCCAACAGGTCTGCACGCCAATCCTGGTCGTTAATATCGCGAATCAAAGCGTACTCAATAGATACGCGACGGCCTGTCTTGTCTGCGTAGTAGCGAGCTGCATCAAGTACCTCGGCCACTGTAAAGCGATTGTTGATTGGTACCAGCTCGTCGCGAAGCTCGTCATCTGGAGTGTGCAGAGACACCGCGAGGGTGACTGACAGGTCCTCGTCGGCAAGCCGTCGGATGTTCGGCGCGAAACCGACCGTAGAGACGGTGACATTGCGCATCGAGATGCCGAATCCCTCCGGCGACGGCCGCGTGATGCGATGGACGGCGGCGAGAACGCGATTGTAGTTCGCGAGCGGCTCACCCATGCCCATGAATACGATGTTGGTCAGACGACCGCCCTCAGCTGCCATCGTGGCAGCGGCCTCACGAACCTGGTCGACAATCTCCGCGGTGGAGAGATTACGCTGCAGACCGCCTTGACCCGTCGCACAGAATGGGCATGCCATACCGCAGCCCGCCTGCGAGGAAATACAGAGGGTCGCACGCCCCGGGTACTTCATCAGCACGGATTCCAGCAGCGTACCGTCACCTGCACGCCACAGAGTCTTACGCGTTTCGCCGTCGTCACAGGTGATGTGCCGCACGGGGGTCAACAGAGGTGGGAAGAGACTGTCTTTGACCTTTTGACGGTCTGCTTCCGGCAGATCAGTCATCGTCATAGGGTCAGCCTCAAGCCGACCGTAATAGTGCCGGGCAATCTGATCGGCGCGGAAGGCCGGCAGGCCCAGTTCCTTGACCGCAGCCTTCCGTTCCTCAACATCGAGGTCCGCAAAATGGGTCGCGGGCATGCCGCGACGTGGAGCTTTAAGAACGATTGGAAGTGAAGATGCCATGATGGCACCCATTTTCGCATGTAATGACGGTTTTGGCCTAATGAGCGACTAGGCAGCCGCAACTAAGTGGACCTTTACAAGTGGTACATACCTGCCAAAACGTGTTGAATGATAGGTATGACTAACGCTAATCAGCCGAATAACGACAGTCCGCTTTTCGACGATACTCCGTCGTACTCTCCAAATGATTCAGTGGCTCCTGCACCAGAGCAGGACAACCTTCCAGAGCCAGTCGTTGACGCGCCCGCAGAGAAGGACTCCGCACCGGAGCCAGCGCCCGCCCCTGGCCGACGCAAGGTGAAAAAGACTACCGCGGGCTCAATGTGGGTTGGCCTGGTCATCAGTGCAGTTTTGCTGATCGTATTGCTTGTATTCATTCTGCAGAATCAGCAGGAGACCACACTAAACCTGTTCGGCTGGGCCTGGAACTTCCCGGTCGGTGTCGGAATGCTGTTCGCTGCTATCCTCGGCGCCCTCATCACTGCGCTAATCGGTGGCTGGCGAATGTTTGATCTGCGCCGCCAGATTCGTAAGGGCGACAACTAAAGCCCGACTGAACCAGCCAAATTAAACCAGGCTGAAAAGCTGCAATATCAGCCACGTCATCGCGGCTGATGGCAGCATGCCATCCAGGCGGTCCATCAGACCGCCGTGGCCCGGCAATATCGAGGACATATCCTTAATCCCCAGATCGCGTTTGAACTGGGACTCCATCAGGTCACCAAGCGTGGCGGAGATAACCAAGGCGATGCCCAGCACGATGCCCTGCCACCACGGCGCGTGCAACATAAAGATTGCACAGAGCGCTCCAGTAATAGTGGCGAGTACGAGAGAGCCGCCGAACCCTTCCCAGGATTTTTTAGGGCTTACCTTCGGGGCCATCGGATGCTTTCCGAACATGACACCGGCGGCATAGCCTCCGACGTCATTGGAAATCACCCCGATCATGAAGGTCACAATGACCAGACGTGGGTCGACTCCCCAGGGATTGTCCATGTGCACCAGCTGCACAGCTAGCGCCGCAAAGAACGGAATCCACATCACCACGAAAACTCCGACTGCGACATCCCGCAGCCAGTTCCGTGGTGCTTCAGCCATCCCGTGCAAAAACAGACGGGTGACTAGTAAAAGCATCAGGGTAACAGTCAGGCCCATGACCAGACCGTCAATCCCCCAGTAGGCGGACAGCCACACCATCAGCTGTCCGCCGAGAATCAGAACCGGGCGAGGGACCTGCCAATCGGACTCGCGGAGCCGCTCGCAGACCTCCCAGGTTGCAAGGCCAACCGCCACGGCGACCAGAACGGTCCAGGCGAGCGCCCCCAGCAGCAAGCCGATGATGACGACTGCACCAAGTGCTACGCCCACCGTAATTGCAACCGGCAGGTTCCGACCTGCCGAGTTACGCGGCTTAATAAGCCGTAGCTCGTCTAGAACACGTTCCTTATTGGACGCTGGCTTCGACGTTGGCATTGGCGCCTCAAATCCCCTCTCCCGGTTGAATATGAAGGCCTAAACCTCCATCAGTTCCGCTTCCTTGCGCTCAACCAAGGAGTCCACCTGCTCGACGTAGTTCTTGGTGACCTGGTCCAGCTCCTTTTCGCCTGCCTGCACCTCGTCCTCGCCAGCGTCGCCGTCCTTCTGAATCTTCTTCAGAGTTTCCATGCCCTTACGACGGACATTGCGAATCGCAATCTTGGCGTCTTCACCCTTCGAACGTGCGACCTTGACCATCTCACGACGGCGCTCCTCGGTCAGCTGCGGGATAGTTACGCGCAGCACCTGGCCATCATTAGTCGGGTTCACGCCCAGGTCGGAGTTGCGAATCGCGTTTTCGATGTCGCCCATGACGCTCAGCTCATACGGCTTAATCAGCAGCATGCGCGGCTCCGGAACCGAAATGGTAGCCATCTGGGTAATCGGAGTCGGAACACCGTAGTACTCCGCAATAACGCCATTGAACATCGCCGGGTTCGCACGGCCAGTGCGAATGTGCGTCAACTCTTCGCGGCAGTGCTCTACGGAGCTACCGTACTTTTCTTCACAGTCAAGCAGGACTTCATCAATCATTGTATTTTTAACCTCGGGTTTCTACTCGGGTTCTAGATAGTTCTATAGCGCTCTGTGGAAAGAACGTATTACGAACAAATTTATCAGCTGTGGACGAGAGTACCGATTTGCTCACCGGCTACCGCGCGCGCAATGTTTCCTTCGGTAAGCAGATTAAACACGAGAATCGGCATGTTGTTGTCCATGCACAGGGAGAAGGCGGTGGCATCAGCAACGCGCAGGTCCCGTTCCAGAACCTCACGGTGGGTGATGTCGTCGAACAGCTCTGCGTCCGGCACCTCACGTGGGTCAGCCGAGTAGACACCGTCAACGGCCTTGGCCATCAGCAGCACCTCGCAGCCGATCTCCAGGGCACGCTGGGCGGCGGTGGTGTCGGTGGAGAAGTACGGCATACCCATACCTGCACCGAAGATGACCACGCGGCCCTTTTCCAGGTGGCGCTTAGCACGCAGCGGCAGGTACGGCTCTGAGACCTGTGCCATGTTGATGGCGGTCTGAACACGGCAGTCCACGCCCTCCTGCTCGAGGAAGTCCTGCAGAGCCAGGCAGTTCATGACCGTGCCCAGCATGCCCATGTAGTCAGAGCGTGCGCGGTCCATGCCGCGCTGCTGAAGCTGTGCGCCACGGAAGAAGTTACCGCCACCGATGACGACACAGACCTCGACACCCTTTCGGGAAACTTCCGCAATCTGTCGGGCAACGTTTTGCACCACGTCCGGGTCAACGCCAACCTTGCCGCCACCGAACATCTCACCACCGAGCTTGAGCATCACACGCTTGAAGCCATTGCGCTCGACAGATTCTGCCATGACCATGCACCTTTCTCACACCGTTTAAAAAGTCGCAGACGAGTCTACCCGGTCACGACAGCAAGGCACACTTGACGCTCCGCTTTATCGGCTACAGGACAGCAAAATGCCCCGCCCGGGTTCCCGAGTGGGGCATTTAAACTAGCTCACAGCTAGAGGCTTATGCACAAATTACAGCGAATTAGTGCTGGCCAACCTCGAAGCGAACGAAACCGGTCAGGGTAACGCCAGCCTCGTCCATGAGCTGCTTAACGGTCTTCTTGCTGTCAGCGACAGACGGCTGCTCCAGCAGAACAACGTCCTTGTAGAAGCCGTTCAGACGACCCTCGACGATCTTGGCGATAGCCTGCTCCGGCTTGCCCTCTTCGCGGGTGATCTTCTCGTAGACAGCGCGCTCTGCCTCGACGCGGTCGGCCGGGACATCCTCGCGGGACAGGTACTGAGCCTTCAGAGCGGCAACCTGCATAGCTGCTGCGTGAGCAGTCTCTGCAGCACCCTCGCCCTCACCGGTGTAAGCAACCAGAACACCGACAGCTGCCGGCAGGTCTGCTGCACGGCGGTGCAGGTAGACAGCGATGTTGTCGCCCTCGAGAGTAGCGGCGCGACGCAGCTCCAGCTTCTCACCGATCTTTGCGGAGAGCTCCTGGGTAGCGTCAGCTGCGGTCTGACCGTCGAGGTCAGCTGCTGCGAGCTCTTCCGGGGAGTTTGCCTTGACTGCTGCGGCAGCGTCGGCGACCTTGTTGGCGAAGTCGATGAACTCCTGGTTCTTGGCAACGAAGTCGGTCTCGGAGTTGACCTCGACCATGGTGTTACCAGAAACAGCGATCAGGCCCTCGGCGGCGGTGCGCTCTGCACGCTTGCCGACGTCCTTTGCGCCCTTAATACGCAGGATCTCGACAGCCTTGTCGAAATCGCCGTCGGTCTCGACGAGTGCGTCCTTACAAGCCTTCATGCCGGAGCCGGTCAGCTCACGGAGCTTCTTGACGTCAGCAGCAGTGAAATTCGCCATGCTGGGCGTTCCTCCTTGTGGTGGTTAGAACTTGTGGTGGTTAGAAAGTTCAGCTTTACTCAGCGGATGCCGTCTCAGTTGCAGTGGAGCCCTCGGCGTCCATCTCTGCAGCCTGGTCGGTGTTCTCAGCGGCGGACTCGATCGGAGCGTCGCCTGCTGCCTCGCGAGCAGCGTTGGCCTCGCGCTCAGCGCGAGCCTTGCGGCCCTCTTCAACAGCGGTGGAGATGATGCGGGTCAGCACGGAAGCAGCGCGGATTGCGTCGTCGTTGCCCGGGATCGGGAAGTCAACGTCATCCGGGTCGCAGTTGGTGTCCAGGATGGCAACAACCGGAATGCCCAGCTTCTTAGCCTCGGCGACAGCGATGTGCTCCTTGTTGGTGTCAACAATCCACAGTGCGGACGGAACCTTGGACATGTCGCGAATGCCGCCCAGGGTGCGCTCCAGCTTGGTGCGCTCACGGGTCAGCATCAGGATTTCCTTCTTGCCGCGACCCTCGTAGCCGTTCTCAGCAGCGTCCATTGCCTGAAGCTCCTTCAGGCGAGCCAGGCGCTTGGAAACGGTGGCGAAGTTGGTCAGCATACCGCCGAGCCAGCGGTGGTTGACGTATGGCATGTCAACGCGCTCTGCCTCGTTCTGAACGGCTTCCTGAGCCTGCTTCTTGGTACCGACGAACAGGATGTTGCCACCGTGAGCGACAGTCTCCTTGACGAACTCGAAAGCCTCGTCGATGTAGGTCAGGGTCTGCTGCAGGTCGATGATGTAGATGCCATTGCGCTCGGTGAAGATGAAACGCTTCATCTTCGGGTTCCAACGACGGGTCTGGTGACCGAAGTGGACACCTGCATCGAGCAGTTCTCGCATGGATACAACAGCCATGTCATATTCAGGGAAGATCCTCACGTCCAGCCTGACTAGGGCTGCGGCTGCTTCCCTTCCTTTCTTATCCGATATAGGTGGTTACAGTTCACGCACAGGCTTTCCCTGTGCCCTAGCGCTCCCCCGCTGCCTCACACCCGACAGATATTCTTGCCGAGCACCCGTGAACCAGCCGGAATGGGTCGCGCGCGTAGTCTTTGTGCTAATGACCGCCCATTAAGGCAGACACCGCGAGCGTCATCTTATCTGATACATCGCGCAGGTCGCAATATCTGACACGCCCTGCTATCCACAGGACAAGAAGTCATCCACAGCTAGAACCGTTTGCAATGCACTGCCGCTTGTCGACGAGTGCAGCGTCCGCCACACTATCGCGCATGACGACCAAGCAGAGTTTCAGGCGCTCGCTAATGCGCACATTAGCGCTATTCGTGCTCGCTGTCGCGCTAACAACACCCCCAAGCCCACCTGCAGCTACCGGCGAGCCAATATTCGCTATTGCGCATACCTTCCCTGTGCACGGCAAAGTTCTACGCGACTACACCCCACCGGAAAAACGCTGGCAGCCTGGACATCGCGGAGTAGACCTGAACGCCTCCCCGGGTCAGCCAATCCGCGCCTCAGCTCCCGGTGTGGTGCATTTCGCCGGTTCGATCGCCGGAATGACTTCCGTGTCAATCATGCACGCCGATGGCATCCGCACAACCTATCAGCCCATAGATACCACGTTAGAAAAGGGAGACCACGTGGCCGCTGGCCAGGTGATTGGTCATCTTGTGGTCAACGCCAAACATCCCGAACCGGGCCTGCATTGGGGCGCACTGCGCGGCAAAGACTATCTCAACCCACTGGATTTGATACAGCGGAGACCAATCGTGCTCAAGCCTGTACGCAATTAAACAACCCTGCGCAATTAAGCGCGCGGATGAGCCCGCTTATGTACTTCACGGAGACGATCCGCTGAGACGTGGGTATAAATCTGCGTGGTCGCCAGACTCGAATGACCGAGCATCTCCTGCACCACACGCAAGTCAGCGCCACCTTCCACCATGGCCGTGGCCGCAGAATGTCGGAGAGCATGCGGTGAAACATCAGCCCATTTATGAATAACTCGGCGCGCCTGACGAGGATTCAATCTACCTCCACGCACACCGAGAAAAAGCGCATGTTCGGCCTGTGCGGAAGCATGAAAGCTTCCACGCACCTGGAGCCAGCCTTTGAGTGCCGCCTCCGCTGGTGCACCGAAGGGCACGATGCGCTGCTTGTTCCCCTTACCCACTACCGAGATGATGTGGCGGGAAAAGTCCACATCAGAGACATCGGCCTTGCACAGCTCTTCTACACGCATCCCGGTGGCATACAACAGTTCCACAATGGCCAAGTCGCGAGCCGCAACTGCGCTGTCCTCGGAGGAGACTTTCTCGATTGCCTCCTCAACCCTCTCCGGCGAGAGCACTTCCGGAAGATGCTGATGTTTCTTCGGCGTTGACAGCCGCAGCGACGGATCAGCATCGAGAATTTGCCGAGCTACGAGCCAACTACAGAACTGGCGAATGGACGTCGTTAAGCGAGCCAGCGATGACCGCGCAGCACCCTCCGCATGCTTCGCGCCGAGGTGCGCACGGATGACAGGGGTGGAGAGTTCACTGATGTGGTCCAGGCCGGCAAGGAGGGGGATGAGATCGGCTCGATAGGCACGGACGGTTGCGCCAGAGAGCCTGCGGGAATAAGTCAGCTCATCGAGAAAATCCATGAGCACGGCCTCAATATTGGCGGATAACCCGAGATCCGGCTCAGTCCTGTCGTCGTTATCGGTTGCGCGCTTCACGGTTCTGACCTTAGTAGATGCACACCGCGAGACCTCACCAGACAGCGGAAAAAAGGCAGTGACTCCGACTTTCGCCAGAGCCACTGCCCTATTGCCTCACCCATGTCACAAGCCCGTTTCCGTAACAGTTACTTAGGCTTGCCTTGCCTATATTACTGAGCGTACAGAGAATTGCAATACCTAATTCAAGATTTTTTCGAGATTCTCTGCAGAAGGCTTTATTAGCGCCTCACTAACGCTTCTGTTCCTGGCGCAACCACCCACCCTCCACCCGACTGGTCAGCCCCTGTCCCTGCAGCTCCAGCAACAAATGTGTCGTAAGCGCCACGGCCAATCCCGCCTGCGCTGCGACTTCTCCCACCGGCGTTGGCTCCGCAGAATTCAGAGAGTCGTAGACAGCGAGCTCGTTTCGAGAAAGCTTCTGCACCGCCGACTTTTCCCACAACAATTCAAGCTGAGCATCCTCATTCACTGTGCCAACTGACCGATACAGCGACCGCACATTATCGGCACTACACACCAGGACAGCCTCGCCACTGCGGATTAGATCATGACAGCCAGAGGTAGTTTGCAGCGTCACCGGTCCCGGCACTGCTCCCAAGGGCTTGTTTAGCCTCACTGCCCAGTGCGCTGTGTTGCGCGCCCCTGAACGCCAGCCCGCCTCGACGATTGTGGTTGCTCGCGATAGAGCCGCTACCAGCCGATTCCTAGTCAAAAACCGATGCCGTGCTGGTCGCACCCCCGGTGGATACTCCGTAATCAGCGCACCCCGCTCTGCAATCCGGTCGAAGAGCTCTGCATGCGCCCGCGGATAGTCAACCCCTACACCACCGGCTCCGACCACAACCGTAGTGCCGCCAGCGTCGAGCGCAGCTCGATGCGCCGCGGCATCAATACCCAACGCACCACCACTGATGACACTAACCCCCGCATTCGCGAACTGCCCCGCGAATTGGGCCGCCACCTGTGTCCCGTAGCTGCTGGCCATCCGCGTTCCGACAATCGCCACCGCTTCACTGACCACGTCCCGCAAGTCACGGCCACGCACCCACAGCGCAAGTGGTGGTGCATCGGCGCGGTCACGGACTTCGAGCGTCGTAAAGCAGGACAGCAGCTCCCCCGGCCACTCTGGGTGCCCCGGATAAATAAGACGCCACCCCATCGCTGCCGCCAGCTCCAAATCGTGGCCGCTCTGGTCAACGTCGGCCCGTGCCTGCGTCGTATTGAGCAGACTTTCCGGCAGCCCGGCGCGAGCCTTGATCCTTTCCGCTACCTCTACCGGGCCAAACTCCGTCACGAGCCGCACAATCTGCGGATGCGTCGCCTCTACCACCCGATTCAGGTAAGCCCACGCGTGAATTTCGTCCATTTCTCCCCCTTGATAATGGTTCGGTTGTATTAGCCGCCCCCGCGGTCATGCAGCTGGCAGGCACGTTGCACGTGCTCGAAGGTAAACGCGTCTACTCCCCCGAGATCTGCGAGCGTCCACGCCACTGCGATTACTTTGTCCACTCCCCGCTGGGTAATCTCTCCGTTCCTCAACTGGAAGTCCAATAACGCCATCGCTTCTTCGTCTAAGCCCGCGTGACGACGGAGAAGCGAGCGTGGCACACTCGCGTTGGTGACGGCTGCTTCGTCGGCAAGCCCCAGGGCCTGCCACCTATGGCGGGCACGGTCACGTGCGGCCTGTACCCGATCGCGAACGGCCGCGGAGGGCTCATTGTGTGCTTTGTTTTTAATTCCCAGCTTGGCCCCGGCAGGACTAAGCGTAACGTTGAGATCCATGCGATCGCGTAGCGGGCCCGATAATGCGCGACCATGCTTGGCTCGCTCGGTACTAGAACAGGTGCATTCGCTGGCATACGCCGCCCCACACCGACAGGGATTGGTCGCCATGACTAGTTGTGTTCTCGCCGGAAAGGTCACTCGATGGTGCGTACGCAGGTGGACGACCACCCCGTTTTCCATCGGCATCCGCAACGCATCCAATACCGCCGGGCGCATGAGGGTGATTTCGTCCAAGAACAGCACCCCATGGTGGGCAAGGCTAATCGCGCCGGGCTTGGGCACAGCACCGCCGCCGACTAACGCTGCCACAGTCGCGCTGTGATGTGGAGCCACAAACGGCGGATGTTGAATAAGAGTGTCCGCAGTATCGAGCGCTCCGGCCACCGAATGCAGCGCGGTGACCTCCAGCTGCTGCCACTTCTGCAATGGCGGCAGAATTGTGGGCAAGCGCTCAGCGAGCATGGACTTCCCAGTTCCCGGAGAACCCTGCATGAACAGATTGTGCCCACCTGCTGCGGCTACCTCGAGGGCGAAGCGGGCCTCAGGTTGGCCATCGACATCGGCCAGGTCTACCGAGAAGGCTTGTTCGCTGGGGTCGTCGTTAAGCGCGGTCGTCAAACCTGAGCCGGTGAGTACCCAGCCCCATAGCTGTGTGAGGTCGGCTGCGGTGCAGACTGCGATGCCGTCGACGAGCGCGGCCTCGGCGGCGTTGGCGGCGGGAACGACAACCCAACGGGCACCGGCCTCGCGGGCGGCAAGGACCTGCGGCAGCACTCCACGCACCGGGCGAATGGAACCGTCGAGCCCAAGTTCGCCAATGAGAACCGTGTGGCGGAGACGACCTCGCGCCTCCATGTCATCGCTGGTTGCGATAAGGATGGCGCAGACGATGGCGAGGTCAAAGCTAGTGCCGTGCTTGCGGATATGCGCCGGCGACAGACTCACCACGACTTTTGTCTTCGGCCAGGGCAACTGCGAGTTAGCAACCGCCGTGCGCACGCGATGTTTGGCTTCTCCGACGGCGGCATCGCCGAGCCCACCGATATACATTCCCGGCAAGCCACGCCCAACATCGGCTTCCACCTGCACAATAGTTCCTTCAATGCCGCTGAGGCTGACTGCAAGAGCTGTACCGACAGTCATCTAGCAGTCCCACATGATCGCGTCGCTGATTGCGGGAATGTACGTAACTGCAACGACTGGAGGACCGGACGAAGGGCTGGACACTGTGACTTCTGCGCAGTCGATAACTACGGACTCTAACCAGTTGGTAGAACTCTCTGACAGCCACTGTGCCGCCGCCTTGCGCAAATGACGAAGCTTGGCTGCTGTGATGGACTCTCTGCCGTCCCCAAACTGACTACTTCGCGAGCTGCGCCGCGTTTTTACCTCCACAAAATGCAGCCTGCCGTCAACATCTTCAGCAATAAGATCGAGCTCATAGCGCCCCACCCGCTCATTCCGAGCAATAATTTCCCACCCCTGATCCTCCAACATCTCGGCGACGAAATCCTCCCCAAACGCGCCGAGCTGTCTTGTGGTTAGTTCTTCAAAGCTCTGTGTCATCGCCCTGGTCCCCCGGTTCCCCTTTGAATTGTGCCTTGGCGGTTTACTGCCTAGACTTTTGCCGCCTTGGCGGTTCGGAAACACTCTTGCACAGCGGGCATGACAAAGGCCCTCCGATAAATGCTCAGAGGGCCCTAACTGTGGATAATTTTTCGACTGTGGATAACTGTTAGCAGCTAGCCATAACATGCGATGACAGGCGACGATAACCTACGGCAGTCGCAAGTCCGGCTTATCCAGTTCCTCGATATTGACATCCTTGAAAGTGATAACGCGCACGTAGCGGACAAACCGAGCCGGGCGATGGACATCCCACACCCACGCATCCGACATCCGCAGCTCGAAATAGACCTCGTTTTCGCTGTTGTGCGGAATCAGCTCCACAGCATTAGCAAGGTAGAACCTGCGCTCCGTCTCAACAACGTACGAAAACTGACTAACGACATCGCGGAACTCCTTGTACAGGGATAGTTCAACGTCGGCCTCGTAGTTTTCTAGATCTTCTGCGCTCACGACCGCGACGGCTCCTTCGAGTGTTTACATGTTGCTCTTTTTGTACATGTTGGTCTATTCGGGGTGCTCAAGATACTCCGCGTGTGCCAAGCGCACATTGCGGTATGACCACCGATGCTCCGGGGTTGCGCCATGGCGTGAAATCGCTTCCATATGCGATGCCGTGCCGTAGCCCTTATGCCCCGCCAGACCATAGTCCGGATACTTCTCCGATAGGTCAACCATAATGCGGTCGCGGGTGACTTTGGCTAAGACACTCGCAGCAGCAATACATCGGCAAGCGGAATCACCACCAATCACGGGCAAATAGGGTGCCGTGAAGCCAGACACTTTGAGTGCGTCGGTAAGCACATAGCCAGGACGCTGTCCCAACCCGGCTACCGCGCGGCGCATTCCAGTGACATTCGCGTCCTGAATGCCGAATTTGTCGATGTAGGACGCGGGGATCGTCGTCACGCAAAAAGAGGTGGCGAAGCGTTGGATGAGCGGAAAGAGCCGTTCGCGTGCGGCCGGCGTGAGCTTCTTAGAATCGGTGAGCTTATCCAGGTCTGCGATAGGGCGTTCTGGAAGGCAGCAGGCGGCGATAACTATCGGGCCTGCACAGGCGCCGCGACCAGCCTCGTCGACCCCGGCTACAGGTCCAAAGCCGCGCTTTGCCAGCGCGACCTCTATCGTGCGCGACTGCTTCAGCCTCCGCAGTTTCGGCGCCGGCGGCGTGAGCAGACTGTGCTGCCTAGTTGTGCTGGATGTCCGGATCATCGACGCCACCGATGCGGTTAAACGGCAGGATGATTGCCTGCACCTTGCCGACGACGTTATCCAGCGGCACAGTACCCTGCAGCTCGTCGCCCATGTGATAGCGAGAGTCCGCAGAGTTGGTGCGGTTATCACCCATGACCCACAGGTTCCCCTCCGGCACTGTCACAGGGCCGAAGTACGGGCCACCACACTGCTCTGAGCCAAGATTATCCACCACTGGCTTGTCTGCCGGAGTTTTAATGAAATCCTGGTCTGTCATCTTGCCGTCAACCATGATGCCGGGATCTCCTGGGCGACACTGCACAGTCTGCCCACCCGTGGCAATCACACGCTTGACTAACGCATTTTCATCCGGGGCGACAAGGCCAATCCAGGAACCAACCGTCTGCAGCGAGTTTGCCACCGGGTTAGTAGAACGCTGTGACACGTAGTTACTATTCCAGGACTCCGGGCCATTAAAGACGACAACATCGCCGGGCTTGGGATCTGAGAACTGGTAGGAAACCTTATCCACCCAAATGCGGTCACCGGTGCACCCGGCGCATCCGTTGAGCGTCGGCTGCATCGACTCGGATGGAATCACATAGACGCGGCCGATAAAGGACTGCACACCAGCACTGATGAGCAGGGCAATCACGATAATGATTGGAATCTCGATGTACCACGGAGTGTGCTTTTCAGGCTCCTCGTCAAGTTTCCGGAAGCCTTTCAAGCCTTCAGTACGGTCTTCTTTTTGGCCGTCAGTCTGTTCGCGAGAATCGTCGTCGGTCATGGGAAAAGACTATACGCGATAGAAAAATCCCCACCGAGCTCAACACTCGATGGGGATTATTTTGCGCCAAAAGACTAGCGGCGCTCCTTGATGCGTGCAGCCTTACCGCGCAGGTTGCGCAGGTAGTACAGCTTCGCACGGCGAACGTCGCCCTTGAAGACAACGCGAATCTCGTCGATGTTCGGGGAGTGCACCGGGAAGGTACGCTCAACGCCGATACCGAAGGACATCTTGCGGACGGTGAAAGTCTCGCGGACGCCACCGCCCTGACGGCGGATAACGACGCCCTTGAAGACCTGAATACGCTCGGTCTTACCTTCAACGATCTTTACGTCGACCTCGACGGTGTCACCAGCGCGGAACTCCGGAATGTCGTCGCGCAGGTATGCTGCATCAACCTTGTCAAGAATGTTCATGGAAACTTATTCCTTTACTTTTTGCATAGACAGAGGACCCTGGCGGCGCTTTCCCGCGGAGGGACGCTCGGCCGGTTCATGCCCGAAACAGGTAAAGCTGCCTATAAAGACAACCTGGAAATTATTACACACCCCCTGGTCAGAAACCAAACTCATCCATGTTCGGCGGGTCTTGCGGGTCTTGGGGAGCTTCCGAGTCTTGGGGGTCTTGCGGGTTGGGAGTATCGGTGCCTTCTCCCTTGCGCGCTTCCTCGACCAGCTTCCGTGATTGCTCTATCAGCTCCTGGCGATACTCGTTATATTCTGCCAGCGCCTGCGTCATCCGCAGTCCCCGTTTGTCGAAAGTGTAGCGCCCGTGCCCGGCAAGCGGCCCTTCTTCCAGGCTCACCGCCTTTTTGCCCGTGCTTGACGACGTCCACAGTTCCACCCCATCCCGATCACGTGCAACATTCCACAGACCAGCTGTTTTCATGTTGTGGTGCCAGCGGCAGAGGCAGTGGAGGTTCGGCGTTTCCGTTGCCCCGCCCTCCTCTGGGTGCTCTTTGTCGTACGGCTCAATATGGTCAATGTCGCAGAGCTCCGCGGGTACATCACATCCCGGAAAGCGACACGTTCCGTCCCGACCTTTAACGAAGGCCCTCTGACTTTCGGTTGGGGCGTAGCCCTCCGCGGTTTCGTCGGCAAGCATACGAATATGCGTGACCTTATCAATCCACGCCTGCGTAGCTAACTGCGAGATCCAGCCAACGCCGCCAAGCCAGGCGGTGCGGGGGCGCTCCTCTGTGGCAGGACAGTATAGGTTGAGTACGATTTTTGCCTCGGCGGTGCCGCGGATGAGGTGTGTCAAAGCTTCGACTCGAGTGCAGCCAGCTGAGCTGGAGATGGACTCGAGGGTGGTTTTGAATTCGAGAGCGCGGGTCTTTTCCAGCTCCATAAAAACTTCCGCGAAGTTGTCGCTCTCTTCAAAACCGATACTCTCTCCTACTATTTCGCATTCTCCTGCAGGAAGCAGCGGATCGACATCACCCGGAAGGTTTTTGGGGCGAAGCTGAGGTTCAATTTCTTCGATAACCCGTTGCAGGAATTTATGTAGGCTGCGCACTCCCCGGAGTGCCTCGCCATGCTTTCGGGGAATGACAAAGCGGGCAATTTCTTCTTCAACAGCTGCACGCACCTCTGGGTCGTGGAGCGGCGCTGTCGCGCGAGCAATGGTGATCAAATGCGCAAAGGGCAAATGAGCTCGAGCTTTAATAAAGGCACCCAGCCGAGGCATGCGCGCTAACTGAATGCCGACCTCTACATACTCGAGCGCTTTACCGCGGGAAATACCCAACTCGGGCGCGATTTCAGCAATGTATGCATCCACATCAATCTCAAGCGACTTCGGCGTGCAACCGCAAGCTATACCCAGTTCCAAGCGGTTGCGTTGGATACCCGCCACCGCCAACTGGTTCGTGGATGACTCGTGGAAAAACTGCGGCGCTTCAGGCAGCAGAGCCGCTTGGTAAACATCGGACGGTTGTTTGGCCGGACTATCTTTTTCAGACATTGTTCCCCCAAAGCCCCAACCCCGCTCAGCGTCGAGGACGAGTGAATACCACTAGCTCAACGCCAAGAAGAGAAGCTCAAGCACTTTGTTCTTGATACCCCCATTCTAGCACGCCCGTTCGATTGTACAACCCCTTTAGTAAAACTTTTTCGCTTGTATTTTCGAGTGTGTTATTGAGTGTGTTATCAAATGTCGCGAGGTGCATCTTCTTGCGAAAGTCCGCGCACGCTAAGACGACACGCTACAACCGCTCGCTACAACGTCACGCTGATACAGCACACCAATAACGAACGCCGCCGACCGCCGCTGACCGTTGCTACAAAACACCCCCCCCAACTGCTAGATTGTCTCCATGCAGCAGATTCCACGCTTTGACTCCTGGATTGTTCGAGGAACAATCATCGCCCCGTGCGTTCTGGCCATTGCACAGCTTCTGTGGGTAATTGCTATTTCCGACCGACTACCGGAGCAGTTAGCAACGCATTGGAGCGGTAGCGGCACTCCCAACGGTTTCATGCCGCCAATTCCAAGCACATTGATTATGGCCATCATCGTCATCGCATGTGCACAGATCGGTTGGCTCGGCGCCAAGACCAGTACGCCGCTTGTTGTACGGAAGCCAATTGCAATAACCAACCTCGCCCTCTGCGGCTTCTTAATCGGCATTGAATTCGCGATTATCATCCCGCAGATCGGCACGACGGACCCTACGACCGCCCGAATCGGCTGGATCTATGCAATAGCCGGCGTCATCATCGGCCTAGTAGCGGCCCTGCTCGTGACGCGCCGCCTCAAGGACTACTCCTCGCTTACCGACGCCACGGTCACCGAGCCGACATCGCCACAGTTGCCCCATCGAGAAGGAGCCCCGACTCCCATCGATGTCAGTGTGACCATCTCTAAGGGGGTCAAGGTCACCCTCGCAGTCTGGTGCGTGGTGTCTGTAGCGCTCGCAGTGTTCCTGCCAAGCCTCGGCATTGTTTTTCTGCTGTGCACGCCGCTATTCCTCATCGCATATGAAACCGGCATGACACTAGACACGGACCCGAAGACAGATTCCATTACCGTTTTTAACGGCTGTGGACCGCTGAAGATGAAACACCCCATTGAGCTTCGAACCATCAAATATGCGAAGCCGGCCACTTATAACTGGGCCGACGGTGGCGGTATTGGGCTTCGACTTGGCAATGATGGCCGCATCACCGTGGCGGCACGGTCAGGCGAGGCAGTCAAGATTGAGACCTCGGGGTCCGATTACACCATCGTCGTACCGGATGGAATGGCTGCGGCTGTCGCGGGTGAGATCAACAGCCGCATCGACGCTATGCGCTAATAGGCTATGCGCTAATAAATCAAGCGCTAACAGATCAAGCGCTAAAAGCCTGCCCTGCGCAGCGCGTCGGCCATGGAACCGCCGCCTCCACCGCGGTTGGCTCCACCGCGCTTCTTATTCTGGGAACCACGCTTTCGGCCGCCTCCACGGCCTTCTCCGCGACCGCCGTCACGCTTTGGCTTGGCATCCGAGGCGTCGTCGTCAAGCCTGAGCGATAGACCGATGCGGCTGCGTTCGACGTCAACGTCGAGAACCTTCACCTTGACCACCTCGCCCGAGCGGACGACCTCGTGCGGGTCGGAGACGAAACCGCGGGCCATGTTGGAGACGTGGACGAGGCCGTCCTGGTGGACTCCGACGTCAACGAAGGCGCCGAAGGCCGCGACGTTGGTGACGGTGCCCTCGAGAATCATGCCGGGCTGAAGATCGGAGACCTTCTCCACGCCTTCCTTGAAGGTGGCGGTGACAAACTCGGGACGCGGATCGCGGCCAGGCTTGTCCAGCTCGGCCAAGATGTCCTGGACGGTGGGCAGGCCGATACCTGCGGACTCGTCGACGAAGTCTGCAGCACGCACCTTGGACAGGACACGGGAGTTGCCGATGAGCTCCTGGACACTAACGCCGGTCGACGCGGCAATGGCATCGACGACGCGGTAGGACTCCGGGTGCACGGCGGAGGCATCCAGCGGGTTGTTAGCACCGTGGATGCGCAGGAAGCCGGCGCACTGCTCGAAGGCCTTCGGGCCAAGACGCGGAACCTTCAGCAGCTCCTTGCGGGAGGTGAAAGCGCCGTTTTCGTCTCGGTAAGCGACGATGTTGTCCGCAACAGTCGAGGACACGCCAGCAACGCGACCGAGCAGCGGCGCAGAGGCGGTGTTGACCTCCACGCCGACAGCGTTGACGGCATCCTCCACCACAGCGTCCAGGGAGTGCTCGAGCTTGGTCTGGGAAACGTCGTGCTGGTACTGGCCGACGCCGATGGACTTCGGGTCGATTTTGACGAGCTCGGCAAGGGGATCCTGCAGGCGGCGGGCAATCGAGACTGCGCCGCGGAGAGATACATCCATGTCCGGGAACTCGGCTGCTGCCAGGGACGATGCGGAGTAGACGGAAGCACCGGCCTCAGAAACCACCACAGGGGTCGGCTTCTTGCCGCCGGCCTGAGCGATGAGGTCAGCGATTTCGCGGGCCAGGGTTTCGGTCTCGCGGGAAGCGGTGCCGTTGCCGATGGCCATGAGCTCCACGCGGTGCGTGGCGCAGAGAGTGGCCAGTTGCTCCTTGGCGCCGGACCAGTCATTGCGCGGCTGGTGCGGGTAGACGATGGCAGTGTCGAGGACCTTGCCAGTGGAGTCGACAACGGCGCACTTCACACCATTGCGGTATCCCGGGTCCAGGCCGAGAGTGGCGCGCTGGCCAGCCGGTGCGGCCAGCAGCAGGTCACGCAGGTTACGGGCGAAGACATCCACGGCTTCGGCCTCGGCGCGCTCCTTCAGTCGAGTGCGGGCATCGAGGGCAGCGGACACCTCCAACTTGGTGCGCCAACCGAAACGAACGGCCTGGTCAATCCACTTGGAGGCACCGCCGTCGGGAAGCTCAAAGGCCTCACGGATCATGTGCTCGTAGGTCTCATCCTCACCCGCATCGATGTTGAGCGTCAGGATGCCCTCGGCCTCACCGCGCAGCACGGCCAACACGCGGTGGCTAGGCATGGTGTCCAGAGGTTCGTTGTGCTCGAAGTAGTCACGGTACTTCGCACCCGCAGTCTCCTTGCCCTCCACCACGGCAGCGGCGGCGGAACCGGAGGACCACACCTGCTCACGGACAGAGCCAACCAAATCAGCATCGGTAGCGAAGCGATCGACCAAGATGGCACGGGCACCGGTCAGAGCGTCCTTCGCATCCTTACCAGCTGCCTCGCCGTACTTAGTGGCCAGAGTCTCGGGGTCCGCGGCTGGGTCGGCCAGCAGCTCCTCCACCAGCGGTTCGTACCCGGCCTCACGCGCAATATCGGCCTTGGTCTTGCGCTTCTTCTTGTACGGCAGGTAGAGATCCTCCAACCGCGCCTTAGTGTCGCAGGCGAGGATGGCGGCCTTCAGGTCGTCGTTAAGCTTTCCCTGCTCTTCGATAGCGGCGAGAATCGTTTGCTTGCGATCTTCTAGTTCGCGCAGGTAGACGACGCGTTCCTCGATGAAACGCAGCTGTGTGTCATCGAGTCCGCCGGTTACTTCCTTGCGATAGCGGGCGATGAAAGGCACGGTGTTGCCTTCGTCGAGAAGCTTGATAGCGGCGGCGACGGCACTTTCGGCAACGTCCGCACCAGTGGCGGCGAGTTCTCGGGCAATTACTGATGAAATCACCCGGGCAACTTTACTATCGTGGAAGTACCAATTGGCGAACGCCCCACAGAAGGCTCGCAGTAATCACCGGAAAAGGAGCCCCATGAAGCAGAAACTCTGTGCCGAATACCTGCGCATCTCCGACGAGGAGGCAGCGCGGTTAGTTGAGGTCGCAGCACCTGCGGCGACCAGCGACGGCGGCACGGCGGGGCTTGTTACCGACGGCGCGGAGAAGATTATCCTGCAGCACTTCGTCGACGTTCCGGACGAAGATGCCCTGGACATCGACACGGACTGGGAGTCCCTGCTGCGCACGTTGACCGGCAATCCCATCGACGGCCAGGCACTCGGCGACCCGCTGGCGGAGGCCATCCTCGGCGCCGACCGCGTCTGCCGCAAGCCGCTGTCTGCAGTCATCCGCGCCGATCGCGTCGGCGACGTGCACCAGACGCTGGCAAGCATCGATCTTGCCGCCCGCATCACGGACAATGGTTCGCTTATCGACGAAGCCACTGCGACACAGCGGTACCGCGAACTCGTGGCCTTCTACGAGGAGACTAAGGCAGCGCGTAGCGCCGTGCTCGTGGCCATCTCCTAAGAACTAGCAGCGCAACTGCTAAGCCGATAACTCCGGCGATGAGGCCGCCGATAACATCGGTAAGCCAGTGCGCCCCGACCCACACGCGCGACAGTGCCACAGCGCCGATAAGCGCGATAATGGCCAAGTCGAGCAGCTTGCGGGCTGTGCGGCGCAATACGGGGATGGCAAGCTGCATCGCGGCCATACCGCTGGAAGTAACCGCTGCCACATGTGCAGAAGGAAACGCCGCATCGTGTAGGTTGACCAGCGAGAACTCCTCACCCGGTCGGTCGCGGTCCAAAAACCACTTCATGGCATAAGTCACCGCAATCGACGAACCGAATGACGCCGGCAATAGCAACGCCCACGCACGGAAGCGGAACCACAGGAGTGCCGCAGCAACAAGCGTGACCGGCGCGACGTAAATCGGCCGGATAATCTCGCTCAAAGCCAGCATCAAACTATCGACGCGGCCATCCCGCGCCCCATGCAGGTCACTGACCCAACCCGCAAACGACTGATCCACGCTCCCCGCCAGCTGCGTCTGAGTGAACCACGCCAGCGCCCCAAGGACAGCTAGCCAACCAATGACGTGCCGAGGTCGCGCAATTCGAACACGTGCCACTAGCAGTTCTCCTCGGTTACTTCCCCAATGACTCCTTGGATTATTTCCCGGTCACGGGCGCTGAGGTCGACGTCGGCAAGCAAATCGGGACGACGTTCGGCCGTGCGGATGAGTGACTGATCGCGCCGCCAACGGTCCACCAGCGCGTGATTGCCGCTGAGGAGAACGTCCGGCACTGTCAGTCCACGCCACTCGCGCGGCTTGGTGTAAGACGGCCCTTCGAGCAGACCGTCAGAGAAAGAGTCCTCCTCGTGGCTTTTGCGATTGCCCAACACACCCGGGATCAACCGCACGACGGACTCCGCAATCACCAGTACCGCCACTTCCCCGCCGATCAGCACATAGTCCCCAATAGATACCTCACGCACGCGGTAACGATTAGCAGCGTCATCAATAACGCGCTGGTCAATGCCCTCGTAGCGCCCGCACGCGAACACAATGTGCTCCTCGTGTGAGAACTCCTGCGCCATCTGCTGCGTAAACGGCTCGCCCGCCGGGGTCGGGACGATCAGCAGGGGCTTCGCTGAATCTTCTTCGCTTAACGACGGCACTTCCGCTGCAGCATAGGAAGATTCCTCGGCCAAACCCAATTTCTGATCATGGCGGACATTGTCCAAATGTGGCACCGCGGACGTGAGCGACTGCTCCGCTTTCAGCGTCGCTACCTCGTCGAGGGCGGGACCCCAGACATCCGGCTTCATAACCATGCCGGGGCCACCGCCGTAGGGCGAGTCATCCACGGCCTGGTGTACACCTGGCGCCCAGTCGCGCAGGTTGTGTACGCCGACACTCAAAATGCCCTGCTCAATTGCCTTGCCCAGCAACGCATGACGCAGTGGCTCGAGGTACTCCGGGAAGATTGTGACTACATCGAGACGTAAGCTCACAGCTCCAACAGTCCTTCCGGCGGGGTGATGGTGACAGTAGAATTCTCAAGGTCAACTCCCGGAACGATTTCCTCTACCAGAGGGATGAGTACCCCTCGGGCGCCGTCGTCAAGCGTGACTTCAAGGAGACGATGAGCGGGAGCACGAACAATAGAAGTGACCTCGCCGATATCGGTGCCGTTGTGGACTACGCGCAGGCCTTCAAGTTCAAAGTCATAAAAGTCCTCGTCTTCGAAGACGGGCTCGGCATAAAACTTCATACCCCGATGACGCTCGGCCTCATTGCGGCCCGGAATCTCCTCGAAGCGAATCAGCAAACGCCCCTGGTGCGGGCGTGCCGTTTTCACAGTCAGCTGTTCCTCACGGCCGGCCTGTACACCCAACAGCGTGGTCCCGACTGCGAAACGCCCTTCCGGGTCATCCGTTGTCGCATCGACGACGACTTCCCCGCGCACACCGTGGGGCTTGATCACTCGGCCAATAAGCACCATGTCAGCTACTGACACGCGCACACTCCCTCTCTTATAAAGGCTCTGTAAAACACCCCGCGTAAAGCAAAAAGGCGCCACCCAACACTTCGTCTTGAAGTATAAGGTAGCGCCCGGATTAGCTAAGCGGCGTACTCAGCGTCCTTATTACTCGGCGTCCTCGGAAGCCTCGGACTCAGCAGCCTCAGCCTCGGCAGCCTTTGCGGCCTCCTCAGCTTCCTTAGCAGCCTTCGCTGCTTCCTTGGCCTCGCGGCGCTTAGCGGTGATGGCCTCAGCGGACGGGCCGTTGTTGGCCTCTTCCAGAGCCTTGTTGAACAGCTCGAGCTTGGTCGGCTTCGGCTCAGCAACCTTCAGAGTGCCCTCTGCACCCTCGAGGCCCTTGAACTTCTGCCAGTCGCCGGTGACCTTCAGCAGAGCCAGAACCGGCTCGGTCGGCTGTGCACCGACACCCAGCCAGTACTGAACGCGCTCGGAGTCAATCTTGATGATCGACGGCTCTTCCTTCGGCTGGTAGATGCCCAGGTTCTCAATGACCGCACCGTTGCGACGGGTACGAGCATCAGCAACGACAACGCGGTACTGAGCGGTACGAATCTTACCCAGGCGCTGCAGCTTAATCTTGACTGCCATGAGGAGTTCCTCTTTCTTCTATGTCACTGGACAATACTTATGCATCCGAGCTCACGAGTAATTACTAACGAAGTGCTTCGGACCGGTTTTGCCCTTGGGATATTTACACTGCGCGTGACCACCGGGCGGCCGTGGCCGGATCCGATGAATTCGCAGTCGTGCCTCAGCTGAGGATTCTCATTGAGACAACTCGAGGTATGTTACCAGCAGTTTTTGGAAATTAACAAAACTGCGCACTCGAAACGCTGCATACCCACTAAGGCTGAACGTCGTTGACAGTGCGGTAACGTAACATTCTATGCAAACCACCGGCACCCAATATAGGTATGACTTGGACGGACTACGGGGCATTTCGATTGCCCTCGTAGTCCTTTTCCACGTTTACGTCGGCCGCGTTTCCGGTGGTGTGGACGTATTCCTCTTGCTCTCCGGGTTTTTCTTCTTCGGCGCGCAGTACCGCAATGCCATCAACCCCAGGCAGTCAATCAATCCATGGTGGAGTATCTGGCGCACGCTGCGTCGCCTAATCCCGACACTGGTGCTGGTCCTCTTCGCGACAACCCTGTTTGTCATTTACTTCATTCCATCGCTTCGCACCATCGACATTGCCCAGCAACTCCGCGCCAGCCTGCTCTACTACCAAAATTATGAACTGGCACTCCAGGGCTCGGACTACGCTGCCGCAGAGAGCGAAACTTCCCCACTGCAGCACCTGTGGTCAATGTCGGTGCAGGGCCAGTTTTATCTCGGCTCCATTTTGCTCATCTCCCTACTCGCCTGGATGACGCGCTCACCCCAGATTGTCGGCGCGGTCACCTCACCGGTGGAGGCGAAGCGCACCGACGCTACTGGCGGTAAGCTCCGCCGAATCCTCACCCCTTTGCTGGCAGTTATCACTCTCGGCTCGCTTGTCTATGCCTTCTATATGCACTCCGAAAACCAGGGGTGGAACTACTACTCCACTGTCAGCCGCCTCTGGGAGCTCTGCCTCGGCGCACTACTCGGACTGATTCTTGGCCGGGGCTCCGTCCCCATGCCCAAGCCTCTTCGAGTGCTGTTAGCCAGCATCGGCCTCGCACTGGTAGTCTCCACCGGTTTCATCTTCGATGGCGCCGCGCAGTTCCCAGGCCCTTGGACCCTATGGCCCCTCGGTGGTGCTGCGCTGATTATTATCGCCGGCCCTGAGGCGGGCTGGATCTCCAAGTTCCTGGCCAGCCGCCCAATGCGCGAAGTAGGCCAGAGCGCCTACGCGCTCTACCTGTGGCACTGGCCTCTTCTCATCCTGGCCATAAACTACCTCAACCGCGATACTCCGGGGCTGAAGCTTGGCACCGCAGTGATCGTCGTTTCCTTTATTTTGGCCAAAGTCACCAACAAGTATGTCGAGCTGCCGCTGGCTCAATCGACTCGCCGACCGACCCGGACTCAGCCCGTCGTCGGCGATGCAATCCACGCAATGAAGCATCGTCGCCCGGCTCGTCGTCTAGCGGTAGTCGGCACTATTGTCGTCATTGCGTTGGTCGGCATGTCCAGCCTTGTCAACGTGCAACAGGTGCGCGTCAATCGCGCCTCCGCCACCAGCCTAGATCCAGAGGTCTATCCAGGTGCACTCGCGCTTACCGACGGGTACGAGGTCCCCAAGGCAGCCACAAAGCCGAATACCGATTTCATCACGGACCTTTGGCCGGAACCTGCCCTCGATGGCTGCCTTGCGACAGGCGGTGAGGACGTCGGATACTTCCCGCCGAATCGCCGTTGGCGCGATGAGACCCAGCCGTGTGTCTACGGTGATCCAGATGCTAGTGAATCGATTGTCATCGTCGGCGGCTCGCACATGGAACATTGGTTTGCCCCGATTGATGCCTACGGCAAAAACAACGGGTACCGAGTGGTGGTTCTTCTCCGACAAGGCTGTCCAGCGACCTTAGAACCGATCCACGGAGTCGGCGATATCTGCGTGGCCTGGACTTTCGAGGCTCTGCACAAAATTGACGAGATTCAGCCAGAGATGGTTTTCACCACTTCGACCAGACCCTTGTTCCAGGCGGACCCACCGCAGCCGGGCGACTACACACCGGATGGCTATGTCTCGTTTTTCGCTGCTCTACAAGAACGCGGAATTGATTTCTTCGCTATCCGCGATAACCCATGGGCGCTACGGGAGGACTTGGACCAATTCTCCCCCAGCGTATGCGAAGAAGCGGAAGAAGACTGCGCTATCCACCGCAAAACTGCCCTAAATGCAGAAAATCCCGCTGAGGAGATTCTTGCGAACTTCCCCAACGGGCACAGTCTAGATTTCTCCGACATCTTCTGCGGTCCGACCACCTGCCGTAAAGTTATTGGCAATATCTACGTCTACCGCGACAGCAATCACATCACCGATGAACTAGCGGCCACTTTCAGTCCTGAAATGGACCGCCAGATTCAGAAGGCTCTGCGGGACTAGCTACTTCTAGTCCCCGCTACTTCTTGCCCTGTCCGAAGTCGAGATTGTTGAGGTCAAAGTCCTCCATACCTTCTGGCAGCTGATTACCCATCTGCTTCTGCAGCTTCTGCAGTTCAGCCATGCTAGGCATACCCGGCATGCCCTGCATACCTGGCATTCCAGGCATACCGGGCATTCCACCACCGCGCATTGCCTTCGGTGGCGTTGGACCACGGTTAGCGCCCTTGCGCTTATTCTTGCCCTTGCCCTTTCGACCACGCTTCGCCTTGCGGTTCGATGGGCGACCACCGCCCATACCAAATCGGCCGGCCATCTGCGCCATCATCTTCCGCGCCTCATTGAAACGCTCGATGAGCTGGTTAACCTCTGAAACGGACACACCGGAACCGTTGGCGATACGACGACGTCGTGAAGCATTCAGAATCTTCGGATTCTCGCGCTCTTCCGGAGTCATACCGCGGATAATCGCCTCGATGCGGTCAAGCTGCTTTTCGTCGACCATTTCCGCGGCCTTGGACATTTCCGCGCCGCCGGGGAGCATCTTGAGGATGTTGCCGATTGGGCCCATCTTGCGGACCATCATCATCTGCTCGAGGAAGTCCTCGAGAGTCAGCTCGCCGGAACCAATCTTCTGGGCGGACTTGGCAGCCTGCTCATGATCGATTTCCTTGGAAGCGACCTCAACCAACGTCTTCAGGTCACCCATGCCCAGGATGCGGCTGGCCATACGGTCTGGGTGGAAGACGTCAAAGTCCTCCAACTTCTCGCCCGTGGAGGCGAACAGAATCGGCTTACCGGTGACCTCACGGATAGACAGTGCAGCGCCACCGCGCGCGTCGCCATCGAGCTTGGTCAGTACAACGCCGGTGAAGTCAACGCCGTCTCGGAAGGCCTTGGCGGTCTCTACCGCATCCTGACCAATCATGGAGTCGATGACAAACAGAACTTCATGCGGGTTGATGGCATCGCGAATGTCGCGAGCCTGCTTCATCAGAACCTCATCGATACCCAGGCGACCTGCGGTATCGATAATCACCACATCGTGGCGATGCTGGCGAGCATAAGCGAGGCCACGGAACGCGGCGTCAACTGGGTTGTCCTCGCTGGTGCCCATTTCATGGGTGGAATCGAGGCTGGTGCCCGGGAACGGTGCGAAGCACGGCACGCCTGCACGCTCAGCGACAATTTCCAGCTGCTGCACCGCACCTGGACGCTGCAGGTCACAGGCGACGAGGACCGGGGTGTGCCCCTGATCCGTGAGGTACCTGGCCAATTTACCGGCCAAGGTGGTCTTACCAGCGCCCTGCAGACCGGCCAGCATGATAACTGTTGGTGGCTGCTTCGACATATTCAGCCGTCGAGTCTCGCCACCGAGGATGTTAATCAGTTCCTCATTGACGACCTCAATAATCTGGTTTGCCGGGTTGACAGTCTGGCTGCCAATAATTTCGTTAGCGCGTTCCTTGATGCGCTTGATGAAGGTACGGACAACCTCGAGGGAGACATCGGCTTCCAGAAGAGCCAGCCGAATCTCGCGGGCGGTGGCGTTAATATCCGCCTCAGTCAGGCGGCCCTTCCCGCCCAGCCCCCGCAGGGCACCCGTCAAACGATCGGAAAGAGACTCAAACAAGTTTCCAGCTCCCCTTTTGCCTTGTTTTTTCTTAACTGTTCTACCGTACCCGCTGGATACTCCATTTGGCACATATCTACAGCTTCGCCTATCGACAACGATTGCAGCCCACCCACCCTAAATGCCCCGATTCGGGTGTAACCAATAGGAAGTAAAAAATAGCAATAGGACGAAGCTCTTTTATTCTCAAGGACGTTAGATTACTGTTCGTTATTTTAACGTGACAATTAAACGAGCCTCCAGATATGAATGCCCTACTGCATAAAGAACGTTTATCCAACCCAGTTACCACCAGCTAGGTAACAGAAAGATAACGCCAGTGGCTAGCTTTTGCTAAGGCCACCCTTAGTAAGAACCTCCCCCGGAATGGTGTAAGCCAAATAGCAAACCGGCGGCATTGCAGCAGGTCAAAGCACGCCACTGCGCACCTGATGTTATTCCTATAACTACCTCCAATACCATTCATATATCAACCAGTTTATGGTTAATCATGAACCTAGTTAACCGCAGTTGGCCTGGTTTTATTTTCCGCCGTGCACGATGAGGGATGAACGGCGAAATCAGATTCATTGGTCTCTGACCGTTTGACTCCTTGAGAGGTTTTCATGAAGAAGTTCACCACGGCTATCGCCGCCGCTGCCTTCTCCGCCAGCATGATTGCAAGCGCAGGCACCGCTACTGCACAGATTCCGGACTCAATGCCGACCGAGTGCCCCGCCGGCCAGCACTTTGAGAACGTCGGAGGCACCTTCCAGTGCGTCGCAGACCAGCCTGAGCAGGATTCCACTGACGGAATTCCGGCCCCAATGCCGGACAAGTGCCCAGACGGCCAGCACTTTGAGAACGTCGGCGGAACCTTCCAGTGCGTCGCGGACCAGGAGGCTCCTAAGCCCGAAACACCGGGCGACAATGGGTCCCAGCCGGGCGACCTGGGAAACCCAGGCATTTCTGATAAGCAGTGCCCGGAGGGCGAGCACTTCGACATGAGCAAGCCAGTCCCAGGCAACCCGAACGTCTTCGGTGTCTGCGTCAAGGACGAGGCGAAGCCGGACACTGACAAACCAGGCACGGACAAGCCGGACGCTGACAAGCCAGGCAAGGACGACGAGAAGCCGGGTAAGCCGGGTAAGGACGGCAAGGACGGTAAGCCGGGCAAGGATGGCAAGGACGGCAAGGACGGTAAGCCAGGCAAGGACGGCAAGGATGTCAAGGTAAACGTTGGCATCAAGATCTCTGCTGAGTGCAAGAACGAAAACAAGTGCACGAAGGAAGAGAAGAAGGCCAAGGAAAAGGCTGAGAAGAAGGCTTCCGAGTCCAAGAAGACGACCTCTTCCGAGAATGTAAAGAAGGTTTCGGACTCCAAGAAGTCTGAACACAATACCTCGGAGTCCAAGAAGGCTTCTTCGACGCAGAGCACTGGCCTGGCAGCCACTGGCGTTGACGCCACCACCCTGGGTGGAGCCGCTCTGGTTCTCCTGGTCGGCGGTGTCGCCGCTACCCGCATCGCCCGCAAGAACCGCTAAGAAGCTTAGGGTTCTACCCCGCTAACGAAACATAAAATGCTCCTGATGCCAATTCAGCATCGGGAGCATTTTTGTGCGTCACACCTCCGAAAAGTCATAACGTCTAGAGCTCGAAGCATAAAACCCACAGGTACCGATTTTTTACCAACCCTCTACGCTCCCACCCGCCTCTCGCCACCCCGACACGATCAGATGCCAAGCTTCGCTAGCGAAGACAGAAAAGCCTCCCCGCCGAGTGAACAGTGACGAGTTCTAAAGATGCTCCAACCACAACGGGTGTACACACTCAGCGTTGTAAATATAAGTTCCCGCTTTCCCTTACTGGGACTTGGACGAGTCAACAATTTCGATTTACCCCCTCCCCAAGCTCACGTCACCAAAGACTGTAATTAGTTATTAGCATCAAAAGCGTGAACAGTGTTCCCCCACTTAAGCCCGTTGATTACAGGGCTTTCCTATAGACATTGTGAGGTTTCCAAATGAAGAAGCTCTCTTCGACCATGGTGGCCGCTGCCGCTTCAGCCGGCATGCTCATCGGCGTTGGCGCTGCCACCGCACAGATTCCTGACCCCGCCCCGTCGGAATGCCCCGCCGGTCAACATTTTGAAAATGTTGGCGGTACTTTCCAGTGTGTAGATGACGCTGCAAACCCGGATCCAGGAGGTTCATCTAACGATGGCATCCCACCGGGCGTTGAGGACACCCAGACCTGTCCCGACGGTTCCCCGCGTGACATGAGCAAGATTGACCCGGCAACCGGGGCTTACGGTGCTTGTGGCACTTCAGATGATTCCGGCCCAACTCCGGAGCCTGATGAAGATGCCCCAGAAAATGACGGAATTCCGCCGGGAGTCGATGACACCGCAACGTGCCCCGACGGTTCCCCGCGTGATATGAGCAAGATCGACCCGGCAACCGGAGTCTACGGCTACTGTCCGACCTCCGATGACGAAACTCCGGGCGACGATGAGAACCCAGGCGATGACGCTCCGGGCGACGATGAAAACCCAGGTGACGAACAGCCCGGGGAGGACGAGAATCCTGGGGAGGAAAATCCAGGCGACAAGCCCGACACCCCTAAGAATGACGGTAAGCAAACCGGGACCAAGAACACTGGGCTAGCAGTCACTGGTGTTCAGGCGACTGCCCTCGGCGGTGCCGCTCTTGCACTCTTGGTCGGTGGCGTGGCAGCTACCCGCCTCGCACGCAAGAATTCTAAGGATTCCTAGCACAACTCTCCGCTAGATTCCTAGCACCTCAACATTAAAGGCCCCGGAGCCCCGCGTATCCTCTACAGAAATCTACGCGGTGGCTCCGAGGCCTTTATTTTTGCCGGGGGCAACGGGCGACGCTGTACTCACCAATCGATGGAAAATTCACTCATCGATGTTAGTTACTATTTGCGGCCGCCGAGCAGTGCGTCTACGAAGCTCTCCGGCTCAAACGGCGCCAGGTGGTCAGCACCTTCACCAAGGCCAACCAACTTCACCGGCACACCGAGCTCGTTTTGCACCTGGAATACAATGCCGCCCTTCGCGGTACCGTCCAGCTTGGTCAGGGCAACGCCGGTGATGTCTACTACATCCCGGAACGTACGAGCTTGCAGTAGACCATTTTGGCCAACCGTCGCGTCCAAAACCAGGATGACTTCGTCAACCTGAGCCTTCTTCTCCACCACGCGCTTAATCTTGTCCAGTTGGTCCATCAGACCGACCTTGGTGTGCAGGCGGCCGGCGGTGTCGATGAGCACCACATCAGCGCCGGACTCGATACCGTGAGCAACTGCCTCAAATGCAATAGAAGCAGGATCGGCGCCTTCAGCGCCGCGAACGGTCTCCGCGCCAACGCGTCGCCCCCAGGTCTCCAGCTGGTCGGCTGCAGCAGCACGGAAGGTATCCGCTGCGCCGAGAACAACACGGTGGCCACCGGCGACCAGTACACGAGCCAGCTTGCCCGTCGTCGTGGTCTTACCTGTGCCGTTGACACCGACTACCAGAATCACTGCGGGCTTGCCCTCGTGCGGAAGTGCGCGGATGGAGCGGTCCATCTCAGGCTTGCACTCCTCAATCAACACCTCACGCAGCAGGGCGCGCACTTGCTCTTCCGTGCTCACCTTCTGGCTGGCAATACGCTCGCGCAGCTTATCGACGACACGCTGCGTCGCAGCCGCACCGAGGTCAGCCATAACCAGGATGTCTTCAACCTCTTCCCACGCGTCCTCATCAAGGTCACCCGCGCCCAAGATGCCGAGCACAGACTGGCCAATTGCATTCTGCGACCGTGACAGACGACCGCGCAGGCGGCCCAGACGTCCCTCAGCCGGGTCGATGGAGTCAATCTGCTGTTCTGCTTCTGGCTCTGGCGTCGGCTCCGGCGCAGCTTCCGGCTCCGGTTCGGGAGTCGGCTCCGGCTCCAGCTCCGGTTCAGGAGCAGGAACTACCTCTACCTCAGGCTCTGCTTCGGGCTCTGGTTGTGGTTCCGGCTCGAGCTCTGATTCCTCTTCCCCGGCCGTTGGCAAATCGATTGGGATTTCCCGCATTACGCGGTCATAATCCCCCTCCATTTCGGTGGGGTTATCCGGAATAACCAGTCGACCTTCTGGTTTCAGCAGTGAACCGTCCGGCTGATCGGCAGGTATATCAGCCTGCTTTTCCTCTGGCTCCGGGGCCTGCTTTTCAATCGGCTTTTCCGCCGGTTTCGGCATCGGTTTTTCAACCGGCTGCTTCTCGCGGGTATCAGTCCCACCACCGGCCGGAGCGAAGTTAAAACCACTAGTGGCCTGGTAATTTCCAGACTTCTCCTGCTGGGTGAGTTCCTTAGTATCTTCCTTCGCAAAGGAAATGCGCTGGTTCTTCCTGCGGACATAGCCCACAACAAAGAGCAGCGCGATAATAACGACAATCGCGACGACAAGGAGTATCCACTGAGTTGGAGTCATAACTCTCATTATGCAGTATCAACGACTCTTCCTCACTTACTCCGCGCTTACTCCGCTCCTGTCGACGGAGTTGCGGATGCCGGTGACATTCGCTGCGAGATTACTCGAGTCACACCATCGCCCCGCATGGTCACGCCGTAGAGCACATTCGCAACGTCCATTGTTGGCTTCTGGTGCGTAATGACAATCAGCTGACTGGTCGCGCGGAGTTCCTCGAGCAGCGCAATAAGGCGACGCAGGTTAACGTCGTCAAGCGCGGCTTCCACCTCGTCGAGTACGTAAAAGGGACTCGGGCGCGCACGGAAAATAGCGACGAGCATTGCCAGCGCCGTCAGCGACTTCTCGCCGCCGGAGAGCAACGACAGCCGCTTAACCTTTTTGCCCGGCGGGCGGGCTTCAACCTCGATACCTGTCGTGAGCAGGTTGTCCGGCTCGGTGAGAACCAGTCGTCCGTCGCCGCCCGGGAAAAGCGTTTGAAAGACCGCGGGGAATTCTGCCTCGACATCGTTCCACGCGTCTGTGAAGAGCTGCAGGATCGTGGCATCGACTTCCTCGACAACATCGGTGAGGTCCTGGCGGGCCTTGAGGACATCATCGAGCTGCGTGGATAGGAAAGAGTAGCGCTCCTCCATCGCCTTATACTCCTCCAGCGCCAACGGGTTGACGCGGCCGAGCACACGCAGATCCTTCTCCGCCTGTTTGAGCTGCTTCGTCACGGCTGCGCGGTCGAAGTTCTCATCAGGAGCAAAGTCCGCGAGCAGGTCATCGACAGACAGCCCCAACTGGTCGACGATGCGCTCTGCAGCCTCGGTCACGCGGACCTGCGCCTGCGCACGGGCGATGTCGCCCTGGTGCGCGGAATCCGTTAGCTGTGCCAGCTCACGTTGCGCCGTATTCGCCTCCGTCCGGGCCGCTGATAGTGCCTGCGACACCGTCTTCTTCTGCGCCTCGGCATCGTCGCGATCGGCCTCTGCCCTCGCCAACGACACGTTGACCTTCGCGTGCAAGTCCTCAGCCAGCTCCGCGACAACTTCTGCCAATTCGCGCTGGGCAACTTTCGCCATCTGCGCCTGCTCATGGCGAGCCTTCGCTACGCGCTCCGATGCAGCCTGGCGACGGAGCCGCTCGGCCTTGCCTCGTACACTCGACAGTCGCTCCTCTGCCGTACGCAGCGACAGACGCGCCTCTGTTTCCATGGCGCGCACAGCCGTCAGCGCCTCCGAGGCACGGTCACGTTCGCTTGTCGACGGTTCCCCCTCCTCGGGGTCACGGTCAACGCGAGCTAAGCGGTCTGCGACCTCCGCCAACTCCTTCTGGAGCTTAGTTACTCGGTCCGCGGCTTCGGCTCCGCGCTGCTCAGCGCGTTCGGCATCATGCACCACGCCGGACAGCTGCGCTGTGGCCCGAGTTCGGGCATCCGTGAGGACCTTCATACGACTCTGATGCTCACGCAACGCAGCACGGGCGGCCGCCGCGTCCGTGCGGCGGTCCTCTTCTTCGGCCTGTGCACCGGAGAGCACACCACCGAGGTCACTCAACCGCGCCTGTGCTTCCGCCAGTTCCTCGCGAGCCTTGGCAATATCCGCAGCGATTTCCACACCTGAGGCAGTGCCGCCAGCACCGCCAGCTACCCAACCCGAACCACGCAACACACCATCGCGGTCAACAACGCGCAGTCGAGTATCCTGGGTCACCAGCTCACGGGCGACGTGTTCGTCCTCGCAGGCCACGACGTCAACGAGCAGAGAGGTCAACGAACCTGAAAGCTCCGCGGGCACTGTCACATGATCGAGCAGCCAGGATGCCTGTGCGGGCAGAGTGATGTCCAAGCGCCAAGAGTCGGATGCATCCGCAGAATTGATAACAACGGCACTGCCCTTGCCCGTGGCCACCAGCTCGTCGATAAGCGAATCTCCACTGCCCTCGCTGACCAGTGCTTCGGCGGCCGCGCCGAGGGCGGCAGTGAGCGCTTTTTCCCAGCCAGCGTCGACATCGATGACTTCAGAGAGAACGCCGAGCTCGTGCTTTTCACGTAGCCACGCGGTGCCGTCGTTGGCAGCGGCGGTGCGGGCGGTCTCCAGAGCTTCGATGCGGGCGGAAAGACCTGAGACGCTGCGCTCGAGGTCGCGCTCGTCAGCGCGGAGTTCTTTCAACCGTGTAGAGGCCAGCTCTGCTTCCCGGTTGGCCTGTTCATAAGCACTCTGCAGCTCGGGACCTTCGAATTCTGCCTCGGCTAGCTCCTGCGCGGCGTTTTCCACAGCTTCGGTGGCATCGGCACGGCGTTCGTCGGCCTCATTGGTTTGCTCGGCAAGGCGTGCAGCTTCGGCCTCGGCGGCTTCCAAGCGGGTGCGCAGAGATTCTTCTGCGGAAATGAGACGAACCACGCCTTCGCGACGGTCGGCGATTGCGCGAACGGCCGCGAGGTGCTCCGCTTCGGCTTCGCGGAAAGTCTCCTCGGCATCGAAGAGCGTTTCGCGGATTTCCTCCAGTTTTTCGCGGGCCTCTGCCTCAGCCTCAGCGAGCGTGGCTTCTTCGGTGGCGGCGTCGTCGGCACGCTGCTCCAGGAAGTCCGGGTCTGGGCCTACCCACGGAGCGACGGAGTGGTCGGCCGCGCGATCGGCGGCGATGCGGGCCGTCGCTTGAATACGCTCACCGAGTGCGGAGAGACGGAACCAAAGGTCACGGGCAGCATCGGCAGCTGGAGTGATGTCCTCCAGTTCGGCTTCGAGTTCTGCAGTGCGCTCAGCGGCAATCTCGGCTCGCTCCGTGGCGGCCTCCACCTTTTCCTCAATGAGCTTGGCTTGACCAGCAATGTCATTGAGGCTGTCCTGCAAATCCACGAAGTCCGCGGCAGCCAAACGCAACTTGGCGTCGCGCAGGTCTGCCTGCACAGTCTGGGCGCGAGAGGCGGCCTCAGCCTGACGCTTCAGCGGTTTGAGCTGACGGGAAAGCTCACCTGTCAGATCCTGCAGACGGTCGAGGTTAGCCTGCATCGACTGGAGTTTGCGCTGCGCTTTCTCCTTGCGGCGGCGGTGTTTGAGCACGCCTGCAGCTTCTTCGATAAACGCACGACGCTCCTCTGGCCGTGACTCCAGAATCTGCGAAAGCCGGCCCTGGCCTACGATGATGTGCATCTCGCGGCCAATACCGGTGTCGCTGAGGAGTTCTTGCACGTCCATTAGACGGACGCGAGAACCGTTGATTTCGTACTCACTTGCGCCGTCGCGGTACATGCGACGCGTGACAGAGACTTCCTTATATTGAATGGGAAGTGCCCCATCGGAATTGTCGATGGTAAGAGTTACCTCTGCGCGCCCCAAGGGCTTTCGCCCGGAGGTACCCGCAAAGATGACATCTTCCATTTTGCCGCCACGGAGGGTCTTGGCGGAATGCTCACCCATAACCCACGCGAGGGCATCGACGACATTCGACTTTCCGGATCCGTTCGGGCCGACAACTGCGCAGATGCCGGGCTCAAATTTCATCGTCGTCGCCGAAGCGAAGGATTTAAAGCCCTTCAGAGTCAGCGATTTCAAATACATGGGGCAATATCTTACCCGTAGTTACGGTTTGGAGCTGAATTACCCCAAGCACGCCCCCTGTTACACAAGATCGTTTACACAGCCTTGTTTACACAGCCGCCTGCTTGGCTGACGTGTAGGCCGACTCACCATGCTGAGCGACGTCGATACCAGAATGTTCCTGCTCGCCGTGGATACGCCAACCGACGGTTGCCTTCAGGACTCGGGCAATGATGTACGTCAGCACGCCCGAGAACACCGCCGCGATGACAGCAATAATGATCTGGATGGCAAACAATTTCAGGCCGTCGATGCCACCGCCGGTAAGCAGTCCTCGGTCGTTGGCCAGCAGACCGACACCAATCGTTCCCCACATAGCTGCAACCAGGTGCAGACCAACCACATCCAGGGTGTCATCGAAGTTGAACCTGTACTTTAAGCCAACGCCCCAGCAAGCCAGCGCACCGCCGATATAGCCCAGAATGATTGACGTCACTGGGTTCATATCTCCTGCGGCCGGAGTAATAGTCACAAGCCCTGCGATGACACCCGAAGCGGCGCCCAGCGAGGTGGGATGTCCATCACGAATACGCTCGAGTGAAATCCAGCCGAGCATCCCCACGCACGCTGCCACCGTCGTATTCAGCCATGCCAGACCAGCGACACCGTCGGCAGCAAATGCCGAACCGCCGTTGAAGCCAAACCAGCCGAACCACAGCAGTGCAGCACCCAGCATGACGAGTGGCAGGTTGTGCGGGCGATGCTGGCTGCCATCGATAGACTTGCGCTTGCCGACGATAATCGCCAGCACCAAAGCGGCAGTACCAGCAGCAATGTGCACAACCGTACCGCCAGCAAAGTCAATCGGAGCGATCAATGCTTCACCGTCAGCGGTACCGAACAGCTTCGCCGACAGCCCCTCTGCCGAGTGGCTCAGCAGGCCGCCGCCCCAAACCATGAAGGCCATTGGGAAGTACACCAACGTCGTCCAGAAACCGACGAAGATTAACCAGGTGGAGAACTTCACGCGTTCGGCCAGCGCTCCAGAGATCAGTGCCACGGAGATAGAGCAGAACGTGAGCTGGAACCCGATGTCGATGATGTTCGGGTAACCATTTGCACCCGCGATGTAGTTGCCGTCGCCATCCGTGATTGAGTTACGCAGACCGAAGAATTCGAATGGGTTGGCAAAAACACCACCGATCGACTGCGATCCGTAGGACATCGACCAGCCCCACAGCACGAAAATGGCACCGACAACGCCGACCGCACCAAAGCTCATCATCATCATGTTGAGCACCGACTTTTGTCGCGACATGCCGCCGTAGAACAGCGCGAGCGCCGGTGTCATGAGCAAGACCAACGAAGCCGAGATTAGCATCCACGCTGAGTTTCCCGACTGTGCAATTACTTCTTCAGGCGCCATTTGTGCCTCCCCTGTCTGTCAGTAGGTAGTTATTAACTTAATCCACTCGTCTTCCGTATTTACGTATTCTTGTTCCCGTTTGCGTAGTTTTAGCACTCTGAGACCTCTACAACGTCCCTATTGACTACCTGAAGACACGAAAAAATCCCCCGCCAACTGCGTAAAAACAACGACGTAGAGCGAGGGATAGAACGTATTCGAATTTTTCGGATTCCTACACCGACATGGGGGGGGAGAGAAGGCAGTTGGCACCCGCTTAACGACGGTCAAACGTGCTCAATGCACCCTTCGGTTCCTGCCATAACGGCACCACTGCCGTCACATCTCCCGGAGTATTCGGCCCCTCAAGCCAAGCGAGCAAACTCTCACAGTCTGCCCGTGGCCCTTCGGCAACAACTAACACCCGACCATCCGGATAGTTCTGGGCATAACCGACCAACCCCAACTCCAGAGCCGTCGCGCGGGTGTACCAGCGAAAACCAACACCTTGAACACGACCGTGTACCCACGCGGTGAGGCGGACGTCGTTAAGCGACATCGGACTCACGCACTGTCATCGGGTCGGAACCGTCCCAGCACTCGATCTTGTCGTGGCCGCGGAGGTTTGGCAGATCATCGCGGTGGAATACCGGATTGAGCCCCTTGGACTTCTGCTCAGAGTAGTTCCGCAGAAGCGCGACGGCTACGCCGCCCAGCGGGAGAATGGCAATGATGTTAATGGTGGCCATGAGTGCGGAGAAGGTATCTGCAAGCGACCAGACGAGCGGCACCGAACCGACAGCTCCGCCAATAACGCACAGGATGACCAGGACGCGCACGGTATTCAGGACAGCCTTGCTCTTAGACAGGAACGGGATATTTGCTTCGGCGTAGTAGTAGTTGCCCACCAGCGAGGAGAACGCAAGGAAGAAGATGATAACCGTAATCGCGTGGATTGCCCACGTGCCCACCTGCGCCGACAGCGCGGCCTGAGTCAGCGCGGTGCCCTCTACATCGCCGCCGAAAGTCGGGTCGGACAGCAGAATGATAACCGCGGTGATGGTACAGACGACCCAGGTATCGAAGTAGACGCCCATCGTCTGAATGAGGCCCTGCTTGACCGGGTGCGACACCGATGCCGTCGCCGCCGCATTCGGAGTGGAACCCATACCGGCTTCATTGGAGAACAGACCGCGGCGAATACCCTGCATCATGGCGGTACCGACGGCAGCACCAGCAATCTCACGGATACCGAAGGCGTGCTCAAAAATCAGCTTGATCATGCCTGGCACCTCGGTGATGTTGAGAGCCAAGACAATCAGGCCGAGGATAATGTAGGCCACGGCCATAATCGGCACGACAATCTGCGTCACCGCCGAAATACGCTGCACACCACCGAAGATGATGACACCAGCCAAGATGGCCAGCACGATACCGACACAGAACTTAAAGATCGGTGTCTCCTGCCCGGTCGACTGAGCCACAGCCGCCGTAATCGAGTTGGACTGCACCGCGTTGAACACGAAACCGTAGGTCACCGTGATAGCGATGACGAACAGCGATGCCATCCAGCGCCAGTTCTCCCCTAGCCCCTTGGTGATGTAGTAGGCCGGGCCGCCTCGGTAAGAGTCCTTATCCCGCACCTTGTACAGCTGTGCCAGCGTAGACTCCACGAAGCTGGTTGCGCCACCAATCGCGGCGAGCAGCCACATCCAAAACACCGCGCCAGGGCCACCGGTGGTGATCGCCACCGCCACACCTGCGACGTTTCCGGTACCCACGCGTGAGGCTGCCGAAATTGTAAAGGCCTTAAAGGCCGAGATGCCCTTGACGCCCTCAGAAATATCAGAGGGCTTTTCAGTGATGGCCCTGAACATCTCCGGGATGTACCGGATCTGCACCATGATGGTCCGCCAACAGAAGTACAAACCTGTACCAATCAGCAGAACAATCATGAGCAGCCAGTACTTGTCATTCCAAGCATTTACCCAGTCGGTTGCTTGCTCCATGAAACTCATAAGGAAATTCTAGCGCTGACAGGTGGGACACAGATAACTCGATCTATTCCCAAATGGCAGACGGACAATTGTGCGCCCACACCTCGGGCACGGCTCCCCCGCTTGTCCATAGGCGTTCAAGCTCCGCTCAAAATAGCCGCTTTCGCCGTTGACATGCACATATAACGCATCGAAGCTGGTGCCGCCGGCCGCTAGCGCCCGCTCGAGTACCGATTGCCCCTCGCGCAAAAGTTTCGCTAAACGACGGACCGAAAGGTCACACGCCGGCACGCGACCATCGACCTTCGCCGCCCACAGCATTTCGTCGGCATAGATGTTGCCGATACCCGACACAATGTTCTGGTTGAACAATACGGCCTTGATCGGTGAACGCGACTTCATCATGCGGCGTGCAAGGGCAACCACATCGACGGTGGGCTCCAATAGATCGGGCGCGATCTTGGCTGCGGGTTCCGGAACTAAGCATCCATGGGATTCGACCAGTTCACAGGCCCAGACCCAACCAAAGGTGCGCTGATCGTTGAAGTTGATTAGGTGCCGAGCGCCGTCCGGAAGGGCGATGTCGAAAGCGGCTCGGGTGTGACGGCCAGGCAGCGTATCGGGAGTGTACGGAGCTTCCACGCGCAATTGGCCGCTCATGCCCAGGTGGATGGCAACCGCGGAGTCGTCGTCAAGCGTGAGCCACATGAACTTACCGCGGCGATCCGTAGCGACAACCGTGCGCCCGCGCGTACGACCGATAAACTCCGCGGCGCCACCGGGTTGGCGCCGCACGGCACGAGCGTTGTAGACGAAGGAATCGTCGATGCGGCCACCGACGACGTAAGTGTCGAGACCGCGGCGTACGGACTCGACTTCAGGAAGCTCAGGCATTAGGCCAGTGCGGTATGCGCCTGATGCGCGGCGTGCATTTCGGCTTCCTTCTTCGTGGCGCCGGTACCGCTGCCCTTAACCACGCCGTCAACCAGCACGTCGACGTAGAAAGTTAGGTCATGGTCGGGGCCGGTGGTGCGCACGGTGTACTCAGCAGCCGGTAGTTGCTTGGCCGCCAGGCGTTCCTGCAGCAGCGTCTTCCAGTCACGGCCGCGGGACTCAGTCGGGGCATCGTCAATCATCTGGTTGAACAGGCGAAGCACGGTCTCGCGGGCAACCTCGAAGCCATGCTGCAGGTAAATAGCACCCAGCAGCGCCTCGGTGGTGTCAGCGAGAATCGAGTGCTTATCCGCGCCACCGGTGGCCTTCTCACCGCGGCCGAGGAGAATGTGCTCTCCCAACCCGATACTGCGGGCCAGGTCAGCCAGCGCGTACATGTTCACGACACCTGCGCGCATCTTGGAAATATCCTGCTCAGCGCGGTCCGGGAAGCGACGGTAGAGTTCTTCAGCAACGCACATGCCCAGCACGGCGTCGCCCAGGAACTCTAGACGCTCGTTATTGGTCAGCATGCCATTTTCATTCGCGAAACTGCGGTGGGTCAAAGCGAGCTTCAGGGACTCCTCTGGTAGCTCAACACCGAGTTTTTCCAGCAGCGGGGCGTGATCGACGGCCTCGAAGGCCGCCTTCCTAGCCGCCTCACCGGTTAGCCGACGCTTGCGGCTCATCCGTTATATCTCCTTTAAATTCTTCGTCTAAGTCGTCGTCGATTACTTATCGTCGCCGAGCGAGCCAAACTTTTCCGCCAGGCCAGCCCAACGCGGATCAATACGCTCCTCTTCACCCGAGATGCCGTCTGGTTCGGGCACTTCCGAGTCCGACTCAGCACAGCTGGAATCGAAATCCAGACAGGTCGGATTGAAGGGCAGGTTCAAGCCCGCCTCATCGATGACGGCTTGAGTGATATCCACCGTATTGTCGACGATCTGGCCAACTTCGTCTTCGAGGTCTTCTTCCTCGGCATCGTCGCCCGTGATGAAGTCCTCGTTGTTGGAAAACACAGCCGAAATGTGGAAGCTGAGCTCCGGATTCAGCGGGGCTAGGCAGCGGACACACTCGCCGGTGGCCTTGGCAGTCACAGTCGCGTCAACCATGACACCGCTGCCGAGGTTCGTGACAATGCCGTCAACGACAACCTCCTCGCCAGCGGCGATGCCAATCATCTCGACACCAACGCGGACAGGGCTATCGCCTACCTTGCGGAACTGCTCGGGCATGCCGCCCTGCAGACATGTCGAAACGTCCAGAACAAATGGGGATGAGTCAGTCATGATAGACCTCAGTCTACCCCGAAGATGCGCTAACGCTCGTACCGGCGGCGTTCCTGCCCCTCGGAGAAGGAAGACGGCGCGCTCTGTGCCCCTGCACCACCGCCGACGGCACCGGCCCCCGAACGCAGTACCGAGCGATTGCGACCGACATTACGCAGGGTCTCTTGGAGAGTCTGTTCAAACTCGGCGAGCTTGGAATCGACGTAGCGGTCACACTCTTCACGGAGGCGAGAGGAATCCGCGTGTGCGTCGGAAAGCAGACGATTCGCCTCGTCATTGGCTTCGCGGACGACCGTCGACTCAGCGACCAGGCGAGCCTGCTCCTCACGGCCTTCCGCAACGGAACGCTCGTAGGATTCGTTACCAGCGTGAATCAGGCGATCGGACTCGGCAGAAGCACGATCCACAATGCTGTCGTACTCGTGCTGAGCATCCTCGCGGAGGCGACGGGCGTCGTCCTCAGCGGCCGCGACGGTGCCAGCTGCGTGGGCATTGGCATCCTCGACGGTGTGATTAGCGCGGGCCTCGGCCTCGTCGACAATGCGATGGGCTTCTTCATCCGCAGTCGAAATGGTGTTGTTCGCCCGGGCTTCAGCATCGTTGATAATCTCATCCCGCTGGTCCAAGACGTCCTGCGCGTCATCGAGCTCAGCCGGGAAAGCATCCCTCAGCTCATCGAGCAACTCGAGAACACGCTGACGCGGAACCATACAATTGGCCGACAGTGGCACGCCGTGTGCCTCTTCTAGGATCTGGACCAGTTCATCAAGAGATTCGAAGACGCGAAACATGACTTACATGCTACTTCAGTCGGCGCTGCAGGGCGTGCAAGACAGGCTCAGGAACTAGCCCTTCCACCGAACCGCCGTAGCGAACAACTTCCTTCATCAGTGTCGACGACACATGACCGTACTTCGGATCAGCCTCCACAAAGAGAGTCTCAATGCCCGTCATGCGCCGATTCATCTGCGCCATGGGAGCCTCGTACTCGTAGTCTGCTGCCGAGCGCAGCCCCTTGACCAGGCAGGTAATACCCTGCGCGGAGGTGTAGTCAACCAACAGCTTCGACCAGGAGTCCACCTGCACATTGTCCAAGTGCTGCGTGCACTGCCGAATGAGGTCCATGCGCTCTTCGACGTTGAACATGCCCTGCTTATTCGGGTTGTGGGTAACCAGCACGGTCACCTGATCGAATTGGCGCGCGGCACGCTCAATCACATCGAGGTGACCAGAGGTCATGGGATCGTAGGAACCGGGGCAGCATGCGTGAGTCATAGAGGTAAACCACCTTTGGCCGTCGTAAAGCGTAAAGAAGAACGTTAAGCGTTATAGATAGCGGTGTCGAAGCGCGCCAAACCGTGAATGCGGCGCTTCAGCTTCTGCTGGAGCTGTTCGTAGCCCTCGGGCCACTGCGTCTCCTCGTCATCGCGGTGACGCTCCACAGTCACAACCGCGCCCGGCGCGAGGAAGCTGCGCAGCGCCTCGAGCATCTCTGTAACGGCCTCCCCCGCCAGCTCATAGGGAGGATCCGCAATGACGCGGTCAAAAGGCTCGCCCGGCGCGCCCGCAAGGTACGACGACACTTTCATCGGAGACACGGCCACATCGGGATGCCCCACGGTGCGAATGTTCTTTTCAATAGCGGCAATGGCGTTCGGATCGTTTTCCACCAACACGACGGAACGCGCGCCGCGCGAAGCCGCTTCCAAACCGAGCGCACCCGAGCCAGCGAACAGGTCGAGAACGCGAGTTCCCTCTAGCCCAAAGCGTGTGGACCAGGAAGAAAAGATGGCTTCCTTCGCGCGGTCGCTAGTTGGCCGCGTGGTCTCTCCCTTGGGCGCGACTAGCCTACGGCCGCGTGCCTCACCTGCAATAATGCGGGTCATCTACTTCCCTTCGTGCGATGTGTTCTCGTTGCCGTTGTGCTGTGCCGTGGTGCTGTGAGTTGCTGGCGTGATTCGTGCCAGCAGCTGACCACCTTCGACATCCACAAATTGATCTGCCGCCACCTCCGCGACCGTGCCCGGGCAGGGCGCTAAAACCGGCGTTTCTAGCTTGACGGCCTCCACGACCGCAATGACCTGACCGGTCGTCACCGAGTCTTTCTCGGCGACCTCCCAGCGGACTACTCCTGCAAAAGGTGCACAGACATCTACCATGCCCAACAGTCTACTTTGGTCTTACTAGGAGCGGTCCAAGTAGTTCGACTGCTCTTCATCGATATCGGAGATGAGCTCTCCCACAAGCCTCTCATCAACATCGAGGAGAACCATGGCATCATGTCGGGTGCGCTCGATGATTTCGCCGTCGGTGGTGAGGTCCACCAGGCCGAGGCCAGTCGCCAGCCCCGATTGGTCATCGCCGAGCAGATCGCCGAAACTACGCGTGGCCAGATCCAACTCCGCCAGTTGAATGCCGTCGGTGGTGGCGGCAATGCGTTCCAGCCGGGTGCGCTCGGGTGTCTGCGAATGCGTGTGGGTACACAAGAAGCACAGTCCACCCCGGTCACCACGGCCGACACGACCGCGCAGCTGGTGAATCTGCGAGATGCCGTAGCTCTCGGCGCGGCGAATCATCATAATCGTGGCCTCTGGTACATCCACGCCGACTTCGATAACTGTGGTGGACACCAGCACATCCAGCTGTCCTGTGGCAAAGGCCTGCATCACGCGGTCTTTGTCCTCCGGTGTCATGTTGCCGTGCAACTGACTGATACGTACACCGGGAAGTTTCTTCCTCGCTCGGTCGAACACCGCCTCCACGGACTCGTCGAGGAACTGTTCCTCGTCGCGGGTAATGCGGGGACAGACAATGAAGGCGCGGTTGCCCTTGGCCACTTCTTCCCCAATCCGCTCCCAGGTTCGTGCCTCCCAGCGCGGCTTTTCCAGCGTCGGTACGACAAAAGATTGGATCTCCTGACGTCCCCGTGGCAATTCCGTCAACTGCGAAACTGCGAGGTCGCCAAAAATGGTCATCGCTACCGTGCGCGGAATGGGGGTTGCCGACATCACCAACAGATGCGGTGTCATTCCACCCCGTCCCCTGCTGCGCAGCTGATCGCGCTGGCGCACACCAAAGCGGTGCTGCTCATCGACGACCACCAGCCCGAGATCGAAGAACTCCACGCCCTCACTGAGCAGGGCATGCGTGCCGACGACAATGTCAGCCTCCCCGTTGACTGCCTCCAACAGGGTTGCCCGGCGCTCCTTCGTCGACATCGATCCCGTCAACAGTCGTACAGTCACTGCTACTCCGGCTTGCTCCAGCATCGCTGTCAGCGATCGGTAGTGCTGTTGGGCCAGGACTTCCGTCGGCGCCAGCATCGCGCACTGCCTGCTGGAATCGACTGCTTGCAGCATTCCCAGTAGGGCCACCACGGTCTTACCCGAGCCGACTTCACCTGCTAGCAGGCGGTTCATTGGGCTGGGCTGCGACATATCGTCCGCAATATCGGCTGCGACCGCGACCTGACCGTCGGTAAGCGAAAACGGCAACCCCCGGCGTAGCTCGTCGCGAAGTCCCCCGGCGACTTCCATGCAGGCCGGAGCGGTGAGGCTCGCTTGAGTACGTTTGCGTGCACCAACCGCGAGCTGGAGCTCAAGCGCTTCGTCGTACTTCAGTCGGGCAAGCGCGATGTCGGGGCCCGCGATGGAGGGAAAGTGTGCGCCACGCAGTGCGGAGTCGAAATCGGTAAGTCCCTCCGGCGTGGCGGGCAATGGGTCTGGCTGGAGCGGTAACCATTCGAGGATGCGCTGCATGTACAGAGCCAGGTGAATACCCGCTACTCCTTTACGGCCACGGTAAATGGGCAGATAGGGGCGCGTGAGCAGCCGCTGCATCTCCGCAATCCCCTTGGCTGTCTTCGTCAGTGTGGCCAGCTTGCCAGTGGCTGCGCCTACCGAACCATCGGCTTTAAGCACCATGCAATCAACATTTTTCAGCTGTAGCTCATTGCGGAACTCGCTGAGCGTGCCAACAATGAGCAGACGCACACCGGGGTGCAGCATATTGCGCAGCCATTCGGCACCGAAAATCGCGGCCGGAAGAATGCGCACGCCGTCGCTGACATAGATTTTCAGTGGCTTGCGTCGGTCGGCGAAGGCGGGCGCTGGCGAAATGCTGTGCACCTCCACGACTGTGGTGATGGTGTCGCCAATGTCGGAAAATGACACATCTAAGCTCTTGCCCTGCGCCACGTAGCGCTTTGGGAAGTTCGTCAGCGCATCCGAGACGGTCTCCATACCAAAAGCCGTATGCAGCTTCTTTGCAATCTTTGGCCCCACCACGATATTCAGGGGCGTGCGCGCATAATCCGAGCCGAGCCATCCGAGCATCGCGCTACTCGATTCCTACCTGCACCAGCTCATCGATGCCGGTCGCATCATAGGCTACGACCTCCACAGGCTTGTCCAGCCGCGCCCGCACTTGCGCTATGTCAACGCCCTCAGATCCGCGCCCGAGCAGCAGAGTCACTAGTTCCCCGCCGCCAGCCAACAGGTCTGAGATGGTCTCTGTGAGCGCGTCAGTCAGGGGCTTATCGACGTCCGCAGCGACTACAGCCGTACGCGTGCCATTGGCGGCCTCTCCCATCGCATACGCAGCAACCGCCAGCGGCAGCTCAGCCGAATGCACGGCCAAGGCAGCAAGGCCAGCCGGAATGGAGGCTGTGGACACTACCGCGAGAGTCGGATTAGCCGCGGCAGCAGCGAATTCGATATCCGCCAATTCCTGGTCGCTGACCAGCCCATTTGGCAGCAGGATTACCTCATCCGCACCCCGCATGGCAGTCAGCGCCTTGGTGACCACATTGTCAGCGAACTCCTGGTCGGCGATGGCTGCGCGATCTGTGGGAGTGGATGTGGGAGTCGGAGCGGGGGTCGGGCTGATAGCAATCGCTCCCGAGGAGGTGATGAGATCATTCAGCGGACCGTCCGGCACTACCGCAATGAGGATGCGAGTGGACTCAGGTGTTGGTGCCGGCTCATCGAGCACCTCGATACGGATGCGTTCCGGACGACCGAAGTCAAGTGCTGCCTCGATAACCGCGCCCGGCTCCACTGTGTGGATGTGCACCATGTACTGCGCGGTCTGCGCATTACCAGCATCACCTGCGATGATGAGCGAATTGCCCAGCGGGTTCAACCGCTCTCGCAGCGCTTCCACCGCCAGGGTATCCGCCAAGGAAATCAGGTACATGACCTCCATTTCAACGGTGGCTACGTGTGGCGCGCCGACATGCAAATCGACCGGTGCGGCTGCGCGGCCGCTGACTTCGTCGGCAAGCGCGTCGAGCAGAATGACCAACCCCGCGCCGCCGGCGTCGACCACGCCCGCCTGCTGCAGTGCCGGGAGCTGGCTAGGGGTTTTCGCCAGCGCATCGCGAGCGGCATCCGCGATTGTGTCGGCGAGCTCCTCAATCGAGTCGCCCTCAAATTCCTCCGCGGCAATCGCGGCGTGCCGCAGGACTGTCAGAATCGTGCCCTCCACCGGATTGGCAATCGCTTGGGAAACATGTTGCACAGCTAGCTTTAGCGAGTGTTGTACCGACTCAACGCCAATGCCACTACCGGAGGCAGCCTCAGCCACTGCGCGAAAAACCTGCGAGAGCACAGTGCCCGAATTACCGCGGGCGCCGCGCACTGCACCGGCAGCTAGGGCCGCGGTGACTGCGCGAACATCGGAAGCGTCAGCCTTTTGCGCTTCCTCATAGGCCGAACTCAACGTCGCGAGCATATTCGACCCGGTATCGGAATCCGGTACTGGGAAGACATTGAGACTGTTAATCTCATCGCGGCGGGATTGAAGCGCGTCAATCCCCCGGGCAACCCAGCCGACAATGGCGGCAGAACCAATCTGCAAAGACATGAATTCCTATTCTAGCGTCCAGTCGATAGGGGTAGCTCCCTGACGAATCAGCGACTCATTGGCCCGGCTGAACGGACGCGACCCGAAGAACCCACGGGATGCCGACAGCGGTGACGGGTGCGGCGAACAGATGCAGTCCACGCCGGGGAGCCAACGCTGCAAACTCTGCGCGTCGCGTCCCCACAGAATGGCCACGAGAGGCTGATCACGGGCGACCAATGCTTTGATGGCATGCTCCGTGATTGCCTCCCAGCCCTTACCGCGGTGCGAGGCAGCAGCACCCGGGCGCACGGTCAGTACACGGTTGAACAGGGCCACGCCCTGCCTACTCCACGGAGTGAGGTCACCGTTGGAGGGAGTCGGGAGCCCCAGGTCGGAGGAGTACTCCTTAAAAATATTCGCCAACGACCGCGGTACCGGCTTCACATCCGGCTGGACCGAGAAGCTAAGCCCCATCGCATGCCCCGGGGTCGGGTACGGGTCCTGACCGATAATGAGCACCTTCACCTCATCGAATGGATAAGTAAAGGCGCGCAGCACATCGGTGCCCGCGGGCAGGTAACCGTAGCCGGCCGCGTTCTCCTCGCGCAGGAACTGCCCCATCCGGTGGATGTCATCGGCCACTGGCTCCAGCGCCTTCTGCCACCCTTCTTCGACCGGCAACGGATCCATGTCATGCAGCCTTTCTTCTCAAAACCTCTTCGAACTCTTAAAAGGAAACCCAACCGGCATCGCGGGCAGGAGGTTTGCCGTCGATAAGCACCGAATCGAACTTTTCCTTCGACACCGTACCGATAGCGCGGAACCCCGTCGGAGGCTCCCCCGGCGTCGAACCGATCAGTGTATGGTCCTCCCCTCCGGTGAGCACCCACTCCCACGGGTCGATGCCCAGGTATTCACCAGCGGCAATCTGCAACTCATCGGGCGCAATGGCACTGCTGTCAACTTCCAAAGTAACCCTGGAGGCCTGCGCAATAGCGCGGAGATCCACCACCAGTCCATCGGAATTGTCCGTCAGTGAACGCACACCTGTAGCTCGCGCCGTGGCACCCCTGCGGTATTCGAATTCGGGCGTACAGTGTGCTGCCACCAGCTGCGCAAACTCACTTGGAACCCTCGCCGGGCTTCCGCAGTGCTGCAGCAGCGCAAGGCCCGCCGCAGAGTAGCCGATGCGTCCCGACGCAATCACCGTATCCCCCGCGCGTGCCGCTGAGCGCAGCAGCGGCCGCCCAAGCCCACCGAGTTCGCCCATCGCACTGATGGAAATCACCAGAGAATCTCCGCTGACCATGTCACCACCGACGAGTTCCGCCGGACATTGCTTGCCTTCCTGCCACAATCCCTCGGCGATACCGGTGACCACACTCACCGGAGTATGCAACGGTGCTGAGATGGCGAAAAGCATGGCCGTTGGACGCGCGCCCATCGATTCGATATCGGCGAAATTCTGTACTGCGGCCTTAGCTCCAACTTGCTGAGGTGTCGACCAGTCCAGGCGGAAGTGGCGCCCTTCCACCAACATGTCGGTGGAAGTGACAAAACGGGCGTTGGGGGTTGTCTGCGTCAAGACGGCGGCATCGTCGCCATTGCGTGCCGACGGGGCGATAGCCCGGATGGCCTCAATGACCCCAAACTCGCCAATATCGCCAATGGTCAATTCAGTCACAGTGTCGAGTCACATTCCTAATAGTCGATGGTTAACCGTTAATAGCGGAACCCGTCTCGGTATTGCCCCCAACCAATTGGAGTTGGTACCGGACAACGTAGAATCAGGCCCATGGTAGACGCACCCCCATCGGGAGAAACAGTTCAGTCCAAGGGTAGCCGGACACGCGCGGGCATCGCACTCGCTATCGCCATTATCGCTATCCTCGGCATTATTTTTGCCGCAAAGATTTACCAGGATAATCAGGCGACAAAGCCAGTCGCGATTTCCAACCCGGAGCTCCCCGCCAATGACTCGCCCGAGTGTGCGGAACTGCTCGACCGACTGCCAGATCGCGCCGCAGGTCTGGTTCGCGCCGACATTGCAGAGCCAGCTCCAGAAGGTGCCGCTGTGTACCGAAACTTGGAACAAGACCGCATCACGCTGCGCTGTGGCGCGAACGTACCTAGCCAGTACAACGAACTGGCTAAGACCGAAGAGGTCAAGGGCATTTCGTGGCTGCGTGTTATCGACAGTACCGACGAGTCTTTGGCGACTTGGTTCACCGTCGGGCGCGAACCGGTTGTTGCAATTACCGCCGAAGGAAATGCAGAGGCGGAGGATGCCCTGAGTGACCTCGCCGAGGCGCTGCGCCCGGACTCCGAGTACAAGAACAAGCCGGAGCGCGGCGGCGTCCCACTGGTAGAACTGGCAGCTCCGGAAGCTGATAAGCGCTGCAGCGGCTTGGAGGCTGCCCTCCCCCGCGAGCTTGGCAACCGTCACCTTCTGAACGCAGAGGAAATGCCGGCTGACATGCCGAAGGACATGGTCATTTGGGGCGGCACCCCAGCCGATCCGGTGGTGCTGCGCTGTGGTGTCGACGAGCCGGCTGGCTATAGCACCACCACGCAGCAGCTGACGCAGGTTGGCGACATTGTCTGGTTCAACGAACCAACGCTTTCCTCTGGTACCTCCGCCACCTGGTACGCCATGGGCCGGGAGCGCTTCGTCGCCGTTGAAATGCCGATGTCGGAGGCCAGCTCACTGATGCCGGTGCTCTCCTCGGTCATCGCGGACAACCTGGAGAACATCTCGCCGAGCGAAGAAAAGTAAGAACCAACTTCTATCGACGAGCTACCAGCGCCCGCTCAATCAGGGCGCTGAGCAGCTCCTCGTAGGCAACACCGGAAGCCGCAAACATCTGCGGGTACATCGAAATCGGGGTAAAGCCCGGCATGGTGTTGACCTCATTGATAATCGGGCCATTATCCGTGACAAAGAAGTCCACGCGAGTCAGACCATCAGAGCCCAGTGCCCTGAACGCCCGACGAGCATCCGTGTCCAGTGCCTTCAAAACATCCTCCGGCAGCTCAGCCGGGATCTGCGCCGAGACGACATCATCCAAGTACTTGGTCTCAAAACCGTAGAAGCCCTCGTCGGAGTCCTCCGTGCCACACAGCAACGACGGAACTGATACCTGCAGGCTGCCGTCAGCGCGCTGCAGCACACCAATCTCCACCTCGGCGCCGTCTACACCGGCCTCTACAATGACCTTCCAGTCGTGCTCTCGGGCCAGCTCTACCGCCGCATCCAGATTCGCCCAATCATCCACGCGGGAAATGCCAATCGACGATCCACCACGGGCAGGTTTAACGAACACCGGCAGGCCAAGGGTCTCCTTGTCCTCGTCGGAAAGCGACTCGCCGACATGCAAAACAACCTGCTTGCCGATAGGAAGCCCCGCTGCCTGCAAGAGATTCTTCGTGCGTTCCTTATCCATTCCCGCCGCGGAAGCGAGCACGCCCGGGCCGACATAAGCAATGCCGGAAAGCTCAAAGAGCCCCTGAATCGTGCCGTCCTCGCCGTGCGGACCGTGGAGTACCGGGAAGATGACGTCGACGGTGTCGAAAACCTCGCCGGCGCGATCACCGGTGACGAAGCGGAATTCACCGCGGCGTGACGGCGACGTGCTCAGCGCAACTTCCTCGCCCGGGATGACCTCCGGCATCGTACGCCCCTGTGTGCGCAGCGTATCCGTCTCACGCGTCCCGACGGTCCAGACACCATCCTTGGTAATACCAATGGGAACCACTCGGAAGCGGTCCTCATCCAGGTGATCCATAATTGCGCCGGCCGAGACACAGGAGACGCTGTGCTCAGGGCTTGCGCCACCGTAGATGACGGCGACGGAAATGCGATCTGCAGACGAGCTATTCGACGAAGTCATGGTGACTTAGTTTAGCCCCGACCTCGTTGAAGTGGTTACTCCGACTTGCGGCTTCGCCCCATCAGCTTGCGAATTGTCTCATCGACCTTCGCGCCTTCGTGGCAGACGGCGTAAACGGCCTCAGTAATTGGCATTTCCACGCCATTGCGACGAGCGAGGTCACGGACCGAGATTGAAGAAATCACACCCTCAGCCACCTGACCGCGCGTAGCGTGCTGCGCCTGCTCCATCGTGTCACCGCGACCGAGACGATCGCCGAAGGTACGGTTACGCGACAGCGGCGAGGAACAAGTGGCCACCAAGTCACCGAGGCCCGCCAATCCCGCGAAAGTCTTATCTTCTGCACCAACCGCGTCGCCCAGACGCGTGATTTCCGCCAAGCCACGGGTGATAATGGTTGCCAGCGTGTTCTCACCCAATCCTTGACCAGCGGCCATACCGCAGGCCAACGCAATGACGTTCTTGCAGGCACCGCCGATTTCGCAGCCGATCACATCGGTGTTGGTGTACGGGCGGAAGTAATTAGTGGCAACTGCCGCCTGAATCATCTTGGCATTGTTCTCATCGGCGCAAGCAATCACCGTTGCCGCTGGCTGCTCCATCGCAACTTCGCGGGCGAGGTTCGGGCCGGACAGCACCGCAATACGCTCTGCTGGCAGGTCTGTGACCTCCGCAATGACCTCACTCATGCGCAGATGTGTCTCGCGCTCCACACCCTTGGCCAGGCTGAGCAGAATCGTCTCCGGCCCGATGAAGTCCTTCCAGACCTTGAGGTTGTCACGCAGAGTCTGCGAGGGCACGCCCAGCACCACCACATCCGCGCCCTTCAGCGCGGCCTCTGCATCCGAGGTGGCTTCGATGTTGCGCGGCAGCCCCAGACCAGGCAGGTAGTCGTGGTTTTCGCGGCTGATCTGAATACGCTGTGCCTGCTCCGCACGTCGCGACCACAGCCGTACAGGATTGCCCGCATCAGCAAAAACCTTGGCGAGCGTCGTGCCCCACGAGCCCGCACCCATCACTGAAACCTGCACCATCGCCGCGACCTTCCTCCGTTAGTCTCTAATCTCCAACAAGTCTAGCGAGACGTTCTCACACTGCGATACTAAACTAGGTCGGCGACAAAGGATTGAAAGGGAATTCACGATGATGCACGAAGAGGACAAGGACCTCAAGGGCGATACCTCCGTGACCGGTCGCCTGCGCCAGATTCCAACGAAGCCAGGTCAGGATGTCACCAAGCCGACCTTCGCGGCTGGCGCGGTTCTATGGCGCGGCGATGTCCACAACCCTGAAATCTGCGTGATTCACCGTCCCTCCTACGACGACTGGTCGCTGCCGAAAGGCAAGCTCGACGCCGGCGAGAACCTCATTGCCACCGCCGTCCGCGAAATCTGGGAAGAGACCGGCTACCGCGTCCGTCTGGGCAAGCTCGTCGGCAACGTCTCTTACCCTGTCGCCGGACGCACGAAGCTGGTCTGGTACTGGACCGCTGAGGTTCTAGACGGCGAATTCGAACAGAACTCCGAGGTCAACGAGCTTCGTTGGGTCTCCTGGGACGAAGCCGAGGAGCTGCTGTCCTACGACCTCGACCGCGACGTGCTGGTCAAGGCCCGCAAGCGCATGAACAAGGAACCGGACACCCGTCTCATTCTGGTTCGCCATGGGCGTGCGCACCGTCGCACCAACTGGAACGGCAATGATGCACTGCGGCCACTGGATAAGAAGGGACGTCGTCAAGCGGAACTGCTCGTCTCCGCCCTGGAAGGCTTCCGCCCCGAGCGGATCTACTCCGCCGAGCCCGTGCGTTGCCAGGACACCGTCGCGCCACTCGCCGCAGAGCTGGGCATGCAGGTCACAGTCGACGAACGGCTTGGCGACGAGCACTGGATTGCCAACCAGGTTGAGTCCAAGAAGGCATTCGAAGACATTGTCGCGCTAGGCGGAGTCAGCGTCATCTGCTCTCAGGGCATCACCATCCCAGACCTGCTTGCCGCCTGGTCCGCTGAGGGCACCCTGCCCTTCGACGAGGAAATCCTGTGCAAGAAGGGCTCTGCCTGGGTGCTGGGCTTCAACGACGGTGTGATGACCACGGCTGATTACTACGCCTCGGCGCTGCCGGTGAAGTAATCCCTACAACCTCGGATCCATCGGCTCTGACTCCAGCGCCAACACGCCGAAGACCGGAACATGGATCCGATGCAGTGGTTCGCCGGCCGCTAGGCGCTCCAGCGACTCAATGCCGAGGGCATACTCGCGCAGCGCCGATGACTGCTTGTGCTGCAGATTTCGCCGCTTCAACTGCTCTTGACGCTGCGGGTGCAGGTAGTCATGCCCATAAATCATGCGCAGATACTCCCGCCCCCGCACCTTCATACCGGGCTGCACCTGACGGTCCACTGCCGCGTTTTCCATTGGCTTGACGACGGCCCCCTCCCCGCCCGACTCTGTCAGCTGCAACCACCACTGCGATGCGGCCTCCACCTGTTCCGGGTCACTGGGGTCGAGGACGAAGCAGCGCGTCTGCCGGTAGATCTCACTGTCAGCTGCTACCAGCTGGTTCGCGATATCCAAGTGCCATGAGTGCGGCTTGTGGTGCCAGGTGGCATCCTCACTTGCCAGCACTTGGAAGGGCGCGAACTGAATCTTGTTGTCGCTGTCGACATAGCGGTTGTAAGCAGCGCGGAACTTCTCGAGTTCGTCCAGAGTCTGTTCTGGAGCGGGACCGCCGACCTCTACTCCCCTATCGGTTGCCGCCTGCAGAGCGACCGCGAGCTGCCTCCCTGCACCGATACCCGCGGCAGCGGTGGGTGCATAGATGTCGTCGATAAGCCCTTGTGCCTTGAGATTCCAAGGCAACATTTCACCGTCGAGCAGGACCCAGTCGCCGAATTGATCGAAAAGCCCGGCGCGCTCTGCGGCCTTGGTCATTTCGTCGAGTGCTGGATTCTTACCTTCGAAGAAGGCGCGTCCGGTACGGGTATATGCGTAGGTGCTAGCACCGAAACGGGTCTTTGCCCCTGGCCGGATCAGGCAGAGCACAGCTCGGGAACCCATGTGCTTCTCCTGACAAATGACCTGGTCAGTGTGCGCTGCGTAGTAGCGGAATGCCTCCTCCGGGTGTTCCAGGAATCCCTCTCGCTGCGAGGTCGGCGCCGGTGACATTGTCGGTGGCAGGTACGGAATTTTCTCCGGCGCGAGCGTAAAACGACTAATTGTTTCCAGCGCTGCAGCCGCGCGGTCACTATCAATGCGGATGCGTCCATGGCGCCCAGTCTGGATACCATCGACATCCAACACGTCAGTGATGCGCAGCTCGGACTCCGGGCGATTGGTGGTCTTGCGGGATGGGGCCTCCCACCAGGTGTGTTTTGCATCAACCTGCACAGTCTCTAGCTCGGGATAGCGCAGCGCAGAGAGCTTGCCGCCAAACACGCAACCAGTGTCGATGCACATGGTGTTATTGACCCAGCGCAGACGGTCCGCTTCCATGTGGCCATAGACCACACGGGCGGAACCGCGGTAGTCCGCTGCCCAATCCAAACGTTCTGGCAGGCCATTTTCATCACGCTTGCCAGTAGTCGCACCGTAGAGCGCGAACTCGCGGACCTTGCCGGAGGCCCTGCCATGGAGGTGCTCAGGCAGTCCCGCGTGGGCTACGACCAGGGCGCCGTCATCCAGCACATAGTGCACCGGCAAGTGGTCGATGAAGTCGCGGACGTCCTTCCGGAATTCCTCACTTTCGCCTGCGAGCTGAGTAAGTGTTTCGGCCAGCCCGTGGCCCGTGGTGACGTTGTGGCCGTCGAGGGCGCGCACCAACTTAGAGTCGTGGTTTCCGGGCACGCAGAGAGCATTGCCGTCCGAGACCATCCCCATGACCAGCTTCAAGACGGCTGGGCTATTGGGGCCGCGGTCAACGAGGTCACCAACGAAAATGGCCTTGCGGCCATCTGGGTGATGAGCATTGCTGCCATCCGCCGAGAGCTCGTAGCCGAGCTTCTCCAGCAGTGCGGTCAGCTCGTCGAAGCAACCGTGGACATCGCCGATGATGTCGAAAGGGCCGTGGAGATCGCTGCGATCGACCTTCAGCGGCACACGTTCAATGGTGACGTTGTCGATTTCCTCCGCGGAATTCAAGATGAAAACGTTGTGAATCTTCTCGCGCTTCAGGTGCTTGAGCCCTCGGCGCAGGTCACGGTGCTGACGCTCCAACACCTCCACTCCGAAGTTGCGGTCAGTGCGCTGCCTGTGCCGCTCCTTCACCTCCGCCAACGGAAGATTCAAAACGATAGCAGCACTGAGCGCATGGTGTCTGCGCGCCAGCTTCACGAGCCGGGCGCGGTCCTGCGGTTTCACATTCGTCGCATCGACCACGGTGAGTAAGCCTGCTTTCAGCCGCTTGCCGACGATCGTCTCCAGCAGCTCAAAAGCAGGCGCCGTCGCCGCCTGGTTATTCGGATCGTTGGAAACAATGCCGCGACAAGTATCCGAGGATACGACTTCAAACGGGCCGAAGTGTCGTGCCGCAAAGGTAGACTTTCCAGCACCGGAGACACCGACCAGCATGACCAAGCTGAGGTTAGGAAGTGAGATGGTACTCATAGTTAGCTCTCCTCTGCTGCGGTGAAGTCGTAGGAAAAGACCGCCATTTGTGTTGGTTGGCCGTAAGTTTCGTGCACGTCCCCAATACCGTCGAAGTCCACCAGATAACCGAACTTCTCGGCCACGCCCCTGGCCCACTGACGAAATTCCGCGCGGCTGAACTCGAAACGGTGATCGAGGTGCCGGAACTGTCCAGGCTCTAGGTTTGGGTAGCAAGCGTTGTAGTCACTATTTGGGGTGGTGACGATGACATACTGCGGGCGTGCGAGCCCAAAGACGTTGTTCTCCAACGCGGGCAGCCGGTCGGCATCAATGTGCTCGATGACCTCCATCAGGATTGCCACGTCCATGTTCGCAATGCGCTCATCGACATAGGTGACCGAGGATTGGAAAAGCTCAACCCGCGCGGCTTGGCGCTCCGGCATGCGATCTAGGTTCAGCGCCTTGTGCGCCTTACGAAGCTCCCCCACAGAAACATCGGTACCAACGATCTGCGCGATTCGCGGATTCTCCAGCATCGGCCCCAGTAGCACGCCGGAACCGCAGCCGATGTCGACTACACTGCGCGGGCGCAGGCTAAGTACTTCACGCAGTACTCGCTCTTGGCGCTGTCGATTAAGTGGCTTGGCTGGCTGGTCACCGCGGGGCAGTTCGATTGCAGCGGCTTCCCCAGCAAGCTTCACGACAGCCTCGTTGACCAGGCCTTTTTGATCCGCAAGATAGCGCCCCAGGATTCTCTCCCGCTGTGGGTGCTCCGGTAGCCAGTCCCGCGCACGCGCGGCGAGCTTGTCGATTTCCCGGTCATCGACCCAATAGTGTTTCCCACCGTCGAGGACGGGCAGCAGAATATACAGGTGATTGAGCAAATCGCGGACGGTTGCCCTACCCGAAAGCGTTACCGTCGGTGAGAACTTCTGGCCGGCAATATTGTTCGAAAAATCGCAGGCGACGTTCCACCCCAGCGGTTCGAACAGAGCCCGGATTTCTTCCTCGGTGCCGGGTACCGCGGCGACTGTCGCGGTGAGGTCGCTCGGGGTTTCGTCGTAAGGCGAGGGCTTTTCCATGACCATCGCCGTGGAGAAGACGGACTTCAGCGCCACTGTCATAAGCGATGACGCGGCCCATTGCCGGTCATTGATGTAGCCGGTCAGATTGAACGTATCAGCGCGGTACTGCTTGAGTTTCAGCAGCTCATCGCGGTCAATATCAACCCAAAGGGCTGCCGTGCATTCGGCATCGGTAGCCGTGGGGAAAAAGACTCTGGCAACACCGAACTTTAACTCGGACTCATGCACGCGATCGGGATGCTTTCGCAAAATAAATCCCAAATCGCGTGCCGATTCAGCAGGCGAAGATTCACCGAGCCGAGAGTGTTTAGTGATTGCCAGATACATACGGCAAGTCTAACGCCTACCGCGGATTGGGCTAGAGCATTTTTTGACCTACAGCGTCTTAGGCTTGTGGGCCGGACGACTCTCCTCGTAGGCCACAATGTCCGCTTCGTTGCGCAGGGTCAGGGAGACGTCGTCAAGCCCTTCCATCAGACGCCAGCGGGTGTAGTCGTCGACCTCGAACGGGAAGACCTGCTCACCGGCCTCGACGGTGCGGGTCTCCAGGTTGACGGTGAGCTCCATGCCAGGGTTAGCCTCCAGCAGCTTCCACAGCAGCTCGACATCGGACTGCTGCATCTGTGCGGCGAGCAGCCCCGCCTTGCCGGCATTGCCACGGAAGATATCGGCGAAGCGGGAGGAGATGACGACGCGGAAACCGTAGTCCATCAGGGCCCACACGGCGTGCTCGCGGGAAGAACCGGTACCGAAGTCCGGCCCTGCTACGAGGACGGAGCCCTTTGCGTATTCCGGACGGTTGAGCACGAAGTCGGACTCGTTGTTGCGCCAGTTGCTGAACAGGCCATCCTCGAATCCGGTGCGGGTGACGCGCTTTAGGTAGACAGCCGGGATGATCTGGTCAGTGTCGACGTTGGATCGCTGCAGGGGAACGCCGACGCCGGTGTGAGTATCAAACTTTTCCATAGTGAAAGGTCCTTAGAAGTTCTGCTTGGGTCTGTTGTACAAAGATCGGCAGTGAGAGTCAGTTAGAGATCAGCCGGTGCTGCGAAGTGACCGGCGACGGCAGTGGCTGCGGCGACAGCCGGGCTGACCAGGTGGGTACGACCACCCTTGCCCTGACGGCCCTCGAAGTTGCGGTTGGAGGTCGAAGCGCAACGCTGGCCCGGGGTCAGCTGATCCGGGTTCATGCCCAGGCACATGGAGCAGCCCGGCATACGCCATTCGGCGCCTGCCTCTTCGAAGATCTTGCCCAGTCCCTCTTCCTCAGCCTGCGCACGGACCTTTGCGGAGCCCGGCACGATGAGCATCTGGACGCCGTCGGCAACCTTGCGGTCCTTCAGCACGTCGGCGACGGCGCGCATGTCCTCGATGCGGCCGTTGGTGCAGGAACCTACGAAGACCACGTCGACCTTAACGTCGCGCATCGGGATGCCCGGCTTCAGATCCATGTACTCCAGTGCGCGCTCGGCCGCGATGCGGTCGGAGTCCTCTGCGATGAACTCCAGATCTGGCACGGTCTCCCCCAGCGGCACTCCCTGGCCAGGGTTGGTACCCCAGGTAACGAATGGAGTCAGCGCGGAACCATCGATTTCGACGACCTTGTCGAAATTCGCGTCCTCGTCAGTAACCAGGGACTTCCAGTATTCGACAGCCTCGTCCCACTGCTCGCCCTGCGGCGCGTGCGGGCGACCCTTCAGGTATTCGAAGGTGGTCTCGTCCGGAGCAATCATGCCAGCGCGGGCACCGGCTTCGATGGACATGTTGCAGATGGTCATGCGGGCTTCCATCGACAGCTTCTCAATGGCCTCGCCGCGGTACTCAATAACGTGGCCCTGACCGCCGCCGGTGCCAATCTTGGCGATAATCGCCAGAATCAGGTCCTTGGCGGTAACACCATCCTGCAGTTCGCCGGTGACATTAACCGCCATGGTCTTGAAAGGCTTCAGCGGCAGGGTCTGGGTAGCCAGAACGTGCTCAACCTCGGAGGTACCAATACCGAAGGCCATAGCACCGAAAGCACCGTGGGTTGCGGTATGTGAGTCACCACAGACGACGGTGGTGCCCGGCTGAGTCAGGCCCAGCTGTGGGCCGACGACGTGCACGATACCCTGCTCGCGGTCGCCCATCGGATGCAGGCGGATACCGAACTCCTCGGCGTTCTTGCGCAGTGTGGCAATCTGAGTACGAGAGGTCGGTTCCTCAATCAGATTGATTTTGCCGCCGGCGACAGTGGTCGGAACGTTGTGGTCCTCAGTTGCGATAGTCAGATCCGGGCGGCGTACCTTGCGCCCTGCCAGACGGAGGCCATCAAAAGCCTGTGGCGAGGTAACCTCGTGGACGAGGTGCAGATCGATATAAATCAGATCTGGTTCGCCGTTGTCGCCTTGCTTGACTACGTGGTCATGCCAGACTTTCTCGGCCAGAGTCTTCGGGCTGGTGTCCGTGGTGCGCATAGTGGGTGAGCCGCCTTCCGGATATATCTCTTTTATCTCAAGGAATGAGATGTTAATATCATGGCATGGGACAGATTAGCACATCCGAGACGCCAGCTCTAAGTGGCATTAAGGTTCTCGACCGTTCGGTACTCATTCTCAAGTCTGTTGCAGAAACTCCACGCACCCTCGCCGAGCTCTGCGACGACACCGGCCTGCCCCGCGCCACCGCCCATCGGCTGGCCACGGCGTTGGAAGTACACCGCCTTGTCACCCGCACTCCGGACGGCCGCTGGACGACGGGCCCCGGCCTCACCGAGATCACGCCTGTCACAACCGACCTGCTTGCCGACGCCGCAGCGCACATCCTGCCGAAGCTAGTAGAGGTAACCGGAGAGTCCGTGCAGCTCTACCGTCTCACCGGCGACACCCGCACCTGCATTGCCTCCATGGAGCCCGCCACCGGGCTGCGCAACACCGTGCCGGTTGGCTCTCGTATGCCGCTGACCGCCGGCTCCGCCGCACGTGTTCTGCTGGCTTTTGGCCCGGCCAATCTCGCTGAGCGCATGCTGCCCGACGCCGACTTCAACGAACAGGATCTCGATGACTGCCGACGTCTCGGCTGGTCTGAGTCCATGGGCGAGCGCGACCCCGCACTCGCCTCTGTTTCCGCCCCGGTTTTCGACGGCAACCACCGCATGATTGCAGTCCTGTCCGTCTCTGGCCCCGTGGAGCGCATGACTCCGTCGCCCTATGAATGCTGGGGCGCAAAGGTTCTCGCCGCCGCTGAGGAGATGAGCTCCCGACTGTAATGCCCGCTTACCGTCACCTTGTCCTACTTCTGTCCATGTTCGCGGCGGTCGGTTCGTCCGTCGTTCACATGGGTGTGCCTTTTCTCATCCCATCCCTGCAGGAAAACGGTTTAAGCCTCTCCGCCGCCGGTCTCGTCGCAGCAATGCCGGCGGCCGGTATTGTTTTCACACTCATCGCCTGGGGCTGGTTTGTCGACCGCTACGGCGAACGCGCAGCTCTGTTCGCAGGCTTGACTTCTACCGCCTTGACGACGGGGCTTGCGGCGCTGGCTTCGTCGTCAAGCCCGGCCCTGCTCGGGGCTGCGCTCTTCCTCGCTGGATGTGCGGCGGCGAGCGTGAATTCTGCATCCGGCCGCGTGGTGTCGGGCTGGTATCCGCCGCATCAACGCGGTACTGCGATGGGCATTCGCCAAATGGCTCAGCCCCTTGGCGCTGCACTATCAGCGGTAACCCTGCACCCTCTCGCGCAAAACTACAGCATCGGTGTCGCACTCGCGATGCCTGCAATCCTGTGCGCCGTGCTGGCGTTGCTTGTGTTGATAGGCGTAAAGAATCCCCCTCGCCCTGATGCCTCGAACCCCACCGTCACGGCCAGCCCTTACCGCGACGGCAAATACCTTGTGCGCATCCATATCGCCTCGGCGCTGCTGTCTTGGCCGCAGTCGATGATGGGCGCCTACATTCTGGTGTGGCTGTTGTCCGTGGGTTATGCCGATAGCACGGCGGGCACGGTTGTGATGGTCTCACAGCTGCTCGGTGCCGGATCGCGAGCACTGATGGGTGTGGTCTCCGACCGCGTTCGGTCCCGCATCCGCCCCTACCGCTGGGTCTCGGGTGCGACTTTTATCCTGGCTGTCGCAATGATGATTGCCAGCTGGGCTGATTGGCGCACACTTGGCACTGTGCTGGTCTGCGCACTGGCCGTTGCCGTGGTCAGCCCGAATGGTCTTGCCTTCACCGCAGTTGCTGAATACGCAGGCCCCTTCTGGTCCGGACGCGCTATGGGTACGCAGAACACGTTCCAGAACATTATCTACGCTGCAACGCCTCCGGTTTCGGGTGCGATTGTGGCCGCTGCGGGCTTCCCCGCACTGTTTGCCGTCACGGCTCTGTTCCCCGCCGCCGCGCTGGGTATTGCGCCACGAGAAGACCAGAACCGCAACGGGAGGGTGCGGGTCGAGCTTGACTAGCTAGCTCCGCACCCACCAAACAAATCGAGCCACGCACGCGCACCAGTGCACAGCCAGCAAACACAGCAGCCCAGCGCTGATCACGTACAGCCACTGCGCGCCGATAGTGCCACCCAGGTTGTGCGTACCAAGACTCAGAGTGCCCACGGGGAAGGTTGCACCCCACCAACCAGGGCTGTATCCCGCCCAACGGATTACGGCGCGGGTGAATCGTCGTAAAGCAATGGCGGCGAGGAAGACACCGACAATGAGCACGGTGGTGCCGTAAGCGACAGCGAAGGTTCGGTTGAAAAGCAGCTGGGCAGCGGCCGTGGACTGACCGACCAATCCGAGCGGAATCCAGGCAGTACCGGCGATGGAATCGGGGATACGCATGGTGCCGGAGAACAGCGCGACGTAGCAGCGTACGAAAATCGGCAGAACGGTAATCAACGCCATCCAAAAGAATATTTGTGCGCAGACGTGATAGAACGTGCCGTAGTCAACGCTCAGCTGCGCGCCGCTTGTCGCCGCCACCATCGGGGCGACCAGTGCAAGGCCCCACTGAAAAGTCGGCTCGCCTTCGAATCCTCGCAGTTGACGAAGACTGACGTAGATTGCCAGCGGCGCGCCAATCCACCAGGACGCCAGCTGCCACACAGAATCGTTAAACAACGAGCTTGCGGCACTACCGAGAGACATAATGCCCATCGCGAACATGCCCCACGGCGCCTGCAACTTCGAGTGAAAAGCCGGGTTTCGAAATCGCAACCAACCGACCACTATGAAACCGAGAATGCCACCTGCCACGACGAGAAGCAGTTCCGGAACCACCGGCACATCATGAATGTGCGTAAGCGTGGCGAAGATGGAGGTGCCCATCAGCGATCCTGCCCACGCAGGCCCGGCGGGCGCAAGCACATCACTGCGAGGAGAGTTGGTCATGCCCATACCGTATTTGTTCTTGCTGCAGTCACCGCTATCACGAAACTCTGTGAGGGGTACCATTGACGCATGTACCCCTCCGCTGTGGCCGAACTCGAAGCACTTTTCACCGTCGCCCGTGCGGGGGCGATCTCGAAGGCAGCACGTGAGCTCGGCACCAACCAGCAGACCATGTCCGCACGCATCGCACGGGCGGAAAGAGCGCTGGGAATCACCGTCTTCGAACGCTCCCCTTACGGCGTCTCCCCTACAGAAAAAGGGCAAGTGCTTATCGACGCTCTCCCAGATCTCCTCGCCGCCTGCCACAGATTTTCGGGCATTGCCGCCAGCTTGCGTTCCGACAATGTTCCCCGCCACCTCACCCTTGCGGTGTCCAACACTGTCGCTGAGCTCTACTACCCCGGCTGGGCCGCCGAGTTCCACCGGCAACATCCCGCAGTCAAACTGTCGATGGTGCAGGCAAACTCCCGTGAGGTGCGGCAACTAGTGGCCGACAGTGCGGTGGACTTCGGCCTGGTAGAGGGCGAGGCTGGTCGGCACGACCTCGAAGAACGAATCATCGGCACCGACGAATTGGTCCTCGCCGTGCCGACTGGCCATCCGTGGGCTGAGCGGGCCGAGATATCCGTCGAAGAACTGCGCGCGACGCCACTCGTTATTCGCGAACCGGGTTCCGGTAGCCGACAGGTGGTGGAGGATGCACTGGGCACTCTCACCGAACCCGCCGGAGAATTTGGCTCTCTTTCGGCACAGCGCGCTGGCATGATTGCGCTGGCAGCGCCAACAATCATCGCCCGTGGCGCAATTCGCGATCAGGTAACGCTCGGGCGCATCGTCATCGTCCCCACCGACACCGTTTTTACTCGCAACCTCAGCGTGGTTATGCGTCGTGGCAGTAAAGCTAGTGGAGACATTTCGGAATTTATCCGCATTGCTAGTCCTATACTTAGCAAGCATGAGCAATCCCAATGATGACCTCTTTTCCTCCGACCGCTACGATGCCGGCATCCAAATCCGCCGCGAGGTAATGGGCGACGAATTCGTCGATGCCGCCCTCTCTCGCAACGCCGGCTCCGACGGAGAGACCCTGCAGAAGCACATCACCGCCACAGTCTGGGGTTCTGTCTGGAGCCGCGAAGGACTGGCCAAGCGTGATCGATCCCTGCTCAACATTGGAATGCTCGTGGCCCTGCGAGCCACCGAGGAACTGCGCGGCCACATCAAGGGCGCTCTCGCCAACGGTCTGACCCGCACCGAAATCACCGAAGCCATTGTCCACGCTTCCGGTTACTGCGGCGCACCAGCTGCACTGTCCGCGATGAAGGTCGCGCAGGAAGTGCTCGTTGCTGAGCTCGGCCCGCTTGACGACGACGATCAGTAGGCAGCCCACGGGCTCTCAGGCCCTGGCCTCTGCGTTAGTACATCAGTGATGCGGCGCAGCAGCCACGACAATGGCAGGGCGATGGCAGTGGTGACAATTGCCACTGCCAACATCGAGCCCTGGAAGGTCTGATAACCCATCAAGCTCATTACCCAGTCCATGACCAACACGTGGACGAGGAAGAACTCGTAGGAGACCTCCCCCAACCACATCAAGGCTGGATGACGAAGCCACCTTACCTCCGTACCCAGCGCAATCGGGGCCACGAATGCGCCTGCGGACAAGCCATACAGCGTGGTCTTCCACAAAGCCTGGTCAACATCATCTGGCACCAAGGTAGCCGGCCCCACATGCGTAGTAGTGGATAGAACGAACAGCACCAGAGCTATCAACCAGCTGGCGGCCAGATTAACGCGCCATCCGACCTTTCGACCGTAGGCCAGCAGCATACCGATGGCGAACCAGTCGAAATACGCCATCGGCCACAGCCGTGCCACCACCGGCAGCAGGTTTTCCTGGTGCGATAGCACAGTCCAGACCGGCCCAATGAGGCCAAAACCAATAATAATGGCCAACGTTGGACCAGGCCGTAACCGCCCCTTTGTGATCGTCCAGATGCCAAGCCCCACCAGCGGCAATACCAAGTAGAAGCCGACTTCCACCACCATCGACCACATCTGCGGCAAGCCCGGGTGAATCCAGCCGAATTGGAGCGTCTGGGTAAACGACATCGTGCGCAACCAGCCCTGTAGCCCTCCACCAGATGGTGGTGGGTCGTCTGCGGTGTGAATGAGAAAGGCCGCAGTGACCACAATCCAGTAGGCCGGCAGGACTCTCTTCGCACGGCTGGTGAAATACTTCCGCAAGTCCGGTCGGTTCGCGGGGACGTCGTCAGGCGAACCGAGCCAGCGCCCTGTGAGCAGAACCGCACTGAGCACGAAGAAGATGGTGACGCCAATTTCGAATCGACCGTTGAGGCGCCCCCACCAATCGCCGGTGTAATTGCCCGTCCAAAACGCGGCATGCGTGAGCAGGACGCCGAACGCGCCGATGGCTCGGATGCTGGTCAGCTCCGGAACGTAGGTGGACTTGGCCGAATTCATGGCAATATTTTAGGAGCGCAAAGTACTTCCCCGTGTTATTTCGGCAAAAGTGGAATCTACATAATTTCTTCTACATGTTCTCGACGGTGCTCAAGATGTACTGAGCAGATTCACGCAGTCGCTCCAGCTCCCAGCTGTTTAGCTGTGGCGGCATACGACGAATGATTCCACCTCGGCCGATCACCGCTGGCATCGACAGCGAGACATCCGTCAACCCGTATTCACCATCCAAGCGTGTACACACCGGGTGGACGCTGTTTTGATCCAGCATCACCGCGCGGGCAATTTCCAAAGCGGAGCGTGCAACACCAGCATTAGTCCAGCCCTTGGCATTGAGAACATCGTAAGCTGCCCCGACTACGGCATCTTGAATTTCTTGCGGTGAAGGCAACTGCGTGCCATGCCATTTTTCCAGTTCTGTCCACCTCACACCTTGCACGTTCAGCGTGGACAAAATTGGGACGGCCGTAAGCCCGTGCTCACCCATCATGTAGCCAGTAACTGACTTCGGGTCGATACCGAGCTGTTTGGCAACTACCCAGCGCAGTCGGGCCGAATCTAGCATCGTGCCGGTGCCAAAGAGCTTTTCCGCGGGGTAATCGAACTCGGTATGAGCCAAGTGCACCACTGCATCGAGCGGATTAGTAATAAAGAGGACAATCGCATCGCGCGTATGCTTCACGATTCCCGGCATGACATCGCGAACCACTTCCCCGCTGAGCTTGGCTAACCCGGCACGGTCCGGACGGGAATCCGGGTCGTCCGGATCAGGGAGAATGGACGCACCAGCAGCGACGATAATCATATCCGCGTCGGTGCAATCGCTGTAGTCGCCAGCATGCACATTGACATAGTCCGTGCCGGGAACACCAGTGGACTGGGATTGGTCCAGAGCCTCGCCATGCGCGACGCCTGGTGCCGTGTCAATCGTGGCAATCTCAGCGAACAGCCCGGATTCCATGGCATATGTCAGGACATACGAACCGACGTGACCGAGACCAATACAAACGAGTTTTGAATGTTTCATAGTTTCGATACTAGGACTGTGGAAATCCCGTGCCGCGGTGGAGGGGTGAGCAGCAAGACAAAAGCCTCCACTCGATTACGAGTGAAGGCTCTTGTCTCTATATATCTTTGTACCCCGTACGGGATTTGAACCCGTGTTACCGCCGTGAGAGGGCGGCGTCCTAGGCCGCTAGACGAACGGGGCTTAGAACTTTCATCCGCGCGCTGCGGACTTGTTAAACAATACACTAGACGTGGATAGTAACTGCAAATCGCCCGGTCAAGGCGCTAAATTCCAAGTGCTTCCACATTTTTTGCCAGTGCGTTTTTAAGCTCCGCTTCATCCATTTTTCGCAGAGCCGCAACCTCGGCGACAGTGTCCCGCAAGGCCGCGACGACCTCGGCAGAGACCGCCTCCGCCGCGTAGCCGCTTCCAGGCTCGTGCGGAAGGTCAGTTTCCAGCAAAAGCCTATCGACGGGCACCTGCGACACATAGGCCCGTCCGCGTTTGGTCCGCAACATGAGCGGATTGACGGAGATATAGCCACCGGCTCGGATAAGCCTGGTCAGCTCATCGCTGGTGCCACCGAAACGGTGAAAGATGGGCACGAGATTCTGACCGAGCCCTACCCCTTTGTCGGAGTCCAAGCGTGGTTCCAGCAGATCAAGCACTCTATCGGCGCTGCGGACTGTGTGAATGGACAGAATATGCGGCTGGCTCGAGGCTCGGACAGCATCGAGAATGCTTGTGAAGACGTGGATTTGGGTCTCGGCGGGAACGTCGTCAAGCCTGCGGGGCGCGAAGTCCAAGCCAATCTCACCGACGAAACGGGTGCGTGGAAGGGCCTCGCGAAATATCTCAAGCTCGCGCTCGTAGTTGCCGTCGATATACCACGGGTGATAGCCGACTGCGGCCATGGGGAGATTTTCGCGCTCTATCTCGACAAATCCGGAGGGGCGGACTGTCTGCGCGATGATCTCCACGCCTTCCTGCGCAATATCGGCTTTGAAGCACTCGCGCGAAGCCGGTGGCAGGAAATCGTAGTGAAAGTGGGTATCGATGAGCCGCATCATTTTTCCGTTGGTGGCTGGTTTTCGTCGGCCGGACCGCCGATGCGCGGGGCCAGCGGGGTTTCCTCGAACCCGAGCAGACGGCGAATGACCTTTCCGGCCAGCATCTGCCCCATGATTGGCGGTATGTAGCTCATGGTACCGAGGGTTTCCGCCTTGGTACCGCTGCCCTTGTCCGCAATTCTCACTGGCTCTTCGGATGAGTACAGCACCTCAAGACCGCGAATGCGTCGGCGGATACACACCTGACGGACGACCTTCGCCAGCGGACAGACCTTAGTCTTATTGATCTTCGAGAAGGTTAGCCGAGCTGGGTCGAGCTTATTTCCGCCACCCATAGCGGAAATGAGGTGGGTGCGATTTTCCGCGCACCACTGCGCGATCTCAATCTTGCCGGTGACATCGTCGATAGCGTCGATGATGTAATCCGGACGCGGGAACTGCTCGAAGGCCTCCGCCAGGTTTTCGCGTGTAAGAAAAATCTGCCGGGCATAGGTCGTACAATCCGGGTTGATATCGGCAACCATCGCCTCCATGACCTCGGCTTTGACCCGGCCAATCGTGGAGACAAAAGCCAGCGCCTGACGGTTGAGATTGCTCGGCTCTACGACATCGCCGTCGATCAAGATGAGGTTGCCCACGCCGCCTCGGGCGAGAGCTTCGGCACAACTCGACCCCACGCCTCCGAGTCCGACAACCATGACGGTAGATTCAGCCAACGTTTCTAGCCCCTCCTCCCCTAGGAGAAGCTTCAGTCGTGCGAAACGTTCACTGGTCATAGTCGCCCCTGGTCATAGTCGCCTCGATGCTTAAAAAACAAAAACTCCCCAGCCGACTGACTGGGGAGTAACTTTGTACCCCGTACGGGATTTGAACCCGTGTTA